>NZ_JBFRMK010000038.1:0-18645 GCF_041470405.1 Shewanella sp. 10N.286.45.A1 | reverse complement strand
GAGCCGAGCTTCAACGCCTTAGCAGCAAGCCTTAGCAGCAATTGTCAGCTCCTTACAATGACAACCCCAACAACCCATGCTCTGCCCCAACACTATTAGCCACACTCACCAACCGCTGCTTGATCCCCTGCTCTATTCCTACACCCGCCTCAAGCAAGTCAGCAACCGCAATATAAGCAGTCGTTTTCAAGCTCTCGCTGTCATAAGAGTAAGCATAACCCGGCTCGACTCTCCAATTCTTACCACTAGCGACCGTTTGCAGCCCTTGCTCTTCAATCGTTCTCACCAAGGTAAACTCAAACGACAAGATACAGGCTTCATCACCAAACCAATCCGCTTTTAAGGCTTGGAAATTGATCCACATTTCCAGCTGAGTCAACAAAGGTTTAAGCGAACTGGAAAAGCGGCTATCAGCCAAAATCGTTATAGGGAGTTGCTGTTGCATATCAGTCTCGATCATCGGCTTTTATCATCACTTTGTTCTGGTTAAATTCAAGCATTATGAGGGGGATTCTGCTGGCTAATATCGCATGATGCAACCACTGTCGAATAAACTTTCAACGCAGACTTACAGAACACACCTCTTCCCCATCGAAGTTGCCGAAGTACGTTGAAGACTCTTCATAAGCCAAAGTCCGTAATGCCCACACGGATGTGGGCATAGCTTTCGCGGGACAGGCCGCTCATTGGCATCCATGCCACCGCGGCATTCGTCAATCCATTTACAGCAGATGTCCCATCGGAAGCGTTAGGCGATTTCGAATAAGTACGAGGGAAACAACTTCGTCTGGGGCGCTGAGGGATATCCAAAAGGGGGGCAAGCGCTTTCCCCTTTTTGGTCGACTCTTTATTACAAGAATGGGCGAAGCGCCACGACTTTAGTGGCCTTAGGCCATAAAAAACCCAATAAAAAACGCACCACTAAGGGTGCGTTTCATCATAATTGCGTTGCTGGCGATGCTAACTCTTTATGAAAGCTAGCAGCACCGAGCCCACGCAGCAATTATTACTCATACTCGCTAACAGGCACACATGCGCACATGAGGTTACGGTCACCAAACACATCATCGATACGATTAACCGTTGGCCAGAACTTATTCAACTTAACCGCTGCCGTTGGGAACACGGCTTCTTCACGGCTGTAAGGACGTGAATCAAACGCTGGGTCCATGATGTCTGCAAGAGTATGTGGTGCATTGTGTAGCGGGTTGTTGTCCGCTGGCCACTCACCGGCTTCTACCTTGGCGACTTCGCCGCGAATAGACACCATTGCCTCGATGAATCTGTCGAGCTCAACTTTAGACTCAGACTCTGTTGGCTCAATCATTAAGGTTCCCGCAACAGGGAAGCTCATGGTTGGCGCATGGAAGCCGTAATCGTTAAGACGCTTAGCGATATCCATCTCAGTCACACCTGATGACTCTTTAAGTGGACGTAAATCGATGATGCACTCATGGGCAACACGGTCATTTCGGCCTGTATAAAGAACTGGGTAATGCTCAGACAGTTTCTTCATCATGTAGTTAGCGTTAAGCAGTGCCACTTGCGTAGACTCACGCAGACCCTTCTTACCGAGTAACTTGATGTACATCCAAGTGATAGGCAAGATCCCTGCGCTACCGTATGGCGCTGCAGAGACGGCACCGTTGTTGTCTGACTCTAGGCCATGCTTAACTACAGTGTGGCCAGATAGGAATGGCGCAAGGTGCTTTTTAACACCGATTGGGCCCATACCTGGTCCGCCGCCGCCATGTGGAATAGCGAAGGTTTTGTGCAAGTTAAGGTGCGATACGTCAGCACCGATAAAGCCAGGTGATGTTAGGCCTACCTGTGCGTTCATGTTGGCGCCATCAAGGTAAACTTGACCGCCGTGTTCATGAATTACGTCGCAGATGTCCGCAATGGTTTCTTCGTACACACCGTGAGTCGATGGGTAAGTAACCATGATGCATGATAGGTTGTCGGCAACTTCTGCCGCTTTAGCACGCAGGTCATCCATGTCGATGTTACCGGCTTTATCACACGCGGTAACCACGATTTTCATGCCAGCAAGTTGCGCTGACGCTGGGTTTGTACCGTGCGCTGATTGTGGGATCAAACAGATATTTCTGTGCGCATCGCCACGTGACTCATGGTATTGCTTAATCGCAAGTAGACCGGCGTATTCACCCTGTGCACCTGAGTTAGGCTGCAAGGATACTGCGTCGTAACCTGTGATATCCACCAACCAAGTCGATAGCTCTTCAAGCAGTTGAGCGTAACCTTGTGCTTGGTCAAGTGGGCAGAATGGGTGCATGTTACCAAACTCAGGCCAAGTGATAGGCATCATCTCGGTGGCTGCGTTTAGCTTCATGGTGCATGAACCGAGTGAGATCATTGAGTGGTTCAAGGCTAAATCTTTGTTCTCGAGACGCTTGATGTAACGCATCATCTCGGTTTCGCTTTGGTAGCGATTAAACGTTGGGTGCGTCAAGATGGCGTCGGTGCGAACAAGTTCAGCTGGCACTGATGTGCTGCCGTTGGCAACGATTGCAGCATCAAGTGCAGCCACATCTAGACCATGGCCTGCGCCCAAGATAACGTCAAACAGCTCTGCAACGTCAGTACGTAGCGTAGTTTCGCTGACGCTAACGCCAACAATGCCATCGCTATCGATACGCAGGTTAAGACCAGCAGCTTCTGAACGCGCAACTACAGCGGCAACATCTAGCCCTTTGATAGAGATAGTGTCGAACCAAGTGTTGTTAACCAACTCTGCGCCTTTAGCCGTTAGGCCAGCGGCAAGAATGTCGGCTAAACGGTGAATACGCTCTGCAATCACCTTAAGGCCTTGTGGGCCGTGGAAGACTGCGTAGAACGATGCCATGTTGGCAAGTAACACCTGTGCAGTACAGATGTTTGAGTTAGCTTTTTCGCGGCGGATATGTTGCTCACGAGTTTGCATTGCCATACGCAGGGCGCGGTTACCACGAGTATCTTGTGATACACCGATAATACGGCCTGGTAGTGAGCGTTTGTGGGCGTCACGAGTCACGAAGAATGCAGCGTGAGGGCCACCAAAGCCCATTGGTACACCAAAGCGCTGTGAGTTACCAAATACAACATCGGCGCCCATAGAACCTGGAGACTTAAGCATCACTAGAGACATGATATCGGCGGCGACTGATACAACGGCCTTTTTCTCATGTAACTTGGTAAACAATTCGCTGTGATCAACAATTTGACCGTGGCGATTGGTGTACTGGAACAAGGCACCAAATAGCTCGTAGTTAACTGCCTCAGCTGCAGGACCAACAACGACTTCCATACCAAAGCATTCAGCGCGCGTTTTTATCACATCTAATGTTTGTGGAAATACGTCATCTGCAACAAAGTAGATGTTAGCTTTTTTAGCTTTAGAAACACGCTTAGACAGCGCCATCGCTTCGGCGGCAGCGGTCGCTTCATCGAGCAGTGATGAAGACGCAAGGTCAAGACCGGTGAGATCCATAGAAAGCTGCTGGAAGTTCAAGATAGCTTCAAGGCGACCTTGAGCAATCTCTGGTTGGTATGGCGTGTACGCCGTGTACCAACCTGGATTTTCAAGCACGTTACGCTGGATAACTGTCGGTACTTCAGTACCGTGATAACCCATACCTATGTAGCTTTTGAAGACTTTGTTTTTATCCGCAATTTGACGGATATAAGCCATGCCTTCAGCTTCACCACATGAATCGCCAACGGCGAGGTCACGATTAATCAGAATAGACTCTGGAACGATTTGTCCGGTCAAGTCTGCTAACGATTCAGCACCCACAAAATTCAGCATCTCTTGCTGCTGCTCGGCACCAGGACCGATATGACGGCTAAGAAATAATTCGTGCTGCTCTAACTGCGTAAGGGTTTCTTTGGTCATGAGTAACCTAGTTCCATATTTGCCAGTATCCTGCCTGTAGGGGGCGGTGCTACCGGTCTCGTTGTTTAGAATTCGATTGTTCTGTGGCATGTCTTATAGGTAAAAGGTGACATGCTTTATAACGAACAAAGCCCCAACCTTTAGCAGAGTGGGGCTTTGTTGATTATCGCGACTTACTCGTCGTCGATAACCGCTTGATAACCTTCGGCATCAAGCAGATTTTCTAGCTCAGCGGTGTCAGAAGGCATCACGCGGAAGAACCAACCATCACCAAATGCATCGCTGTTAACTAGCTCTGGAGAATCTTCTAGTGCTTCGTTAACTGCCAATACTTCACCTGTTAGTGGTGAGTAGATGTCAGATGCTGCTTTTACAGATTCTGCTACTGCGCAGTCTTCACCAGCGTTAACGTCGTCGCCAACTTCTGGAAGTTCAACGAACACCATGTCACCCAATAGCTCTTGAGCGTGCTCACTGATACCTACTGTGTAGCTACCGTCTTCTTCTTTACGAACCCACTCGTGAGAAGAAGCATATTTTAGTTCTGCTGGGATATTGCTCATTGGTCTTAATCCTTATTCGATTGTTCTAATTCTGTAATATTATAAGACGTTACACTGATTTATAAGGCTTTTATCAGTTTTGCGCTTAGGCGCTGTGGTTCATGCTTGCCGTTGATATTAACGCTAACCGTCTAGGGTATAAAGTGACGTATACGTCAACGTTACTACTTATGCGCGATGTAACCACAAATTTTACGCTGACTTGCTCTATCCATCAATCAAAGCAAGTCATCTTTATGCTTTTTCTGCAATTAATACTCTAATCAGTTCGCTCTAAATTGCTAGTAGGCCGAAGTAACCCGTATTAACCCAGAAACCATTATGTGCTGTCGATGATAACAACTCATCTCAGCACACTTTTCTACTGTTAATACGCAGGTAGTTCGGTCTAATTTTAGGAGTCAGCGCTATGACTGATGCTTTGAAAACACATCCGTCAGCACTGACGACAACACTCTATTACTAGAACCTAAAACGAAGTAACCAGTATTAATCCAGAAACCATTATGTGCTGTCGATGATAGCAACTCATCTCAACACACTTTTCTGCGATTAATACGCAGGTAGTTCGGTCTAATTTTAGGAGTCAGCGCGCAGTTGATAAGCATCAATGAGCACTGACGACGACAAAGTAGGCCGAAGTAACCAGCATTAATCCAGAAAAATTAGAATGCTTGCTTACCATTGCGTACAAACGAAGGTGCAATCACTTTAACCGCGACACGCTTCTTACGCATTTCAACTTCTGCCACGTCACCAATAGTGTTTGGTACACGTGCCATTGCGATTGAGTAGCCAAGTGTTGGCGAGAATGTACCACTAGTAATCGTACCTTGCTGCTCAACACCGTCGCTGTCGGTAAAGAATACTGACATGCCGTGACGGATAACGCCTTTAGCGTCCATGATTAGGCCGACTAACTTGTCTGCGCCAGCTGCTTTAATCGCTTCGAGTGCTTTACGACCGTTGAAGTCACGATCTTCTGGTGCCCAAGCAACCGTCCAGCCCATGTTGGCTGCAAGTGGGTTAACGCTTTCGTCCATATCTAGGCCGTAAAGGTTCATGCCCGCTTCAAGACGTAGTGTGTCACGTGCGCCTAGGCCACATGGCTTAACGCCAGCGTCTAGGAAAGCTTGCCATAATGCTTCGGCTTCTGCTTCTGGCACGATAACTTCGTAACCAGCTTCGCCAGTGTAGCCTGTGGTTGCAATAAATAGTGAGTCAGCTTGCACGCCAAAGAATGGCTTCATGCCTTCAACTGCAGCATTTTGCGCGTCGTTGAATACAGTTGCTGCTTTTGCTTTAGCGTTAGGACCTTGAACGGCGATCATCGCCAGTTCAGGACGCTCTGTCACTTCAACACTGAACCCTTTAACTTGCTCATTGATCCAAGCAAGGTCTTTTTCACGAGTCGCAGAGTTAACCACGATGCGGTATTCAGTATCAGAAAGGTAATAGGTAATAAGGTCGTCGATGACGCCGCCATTGTGGTCAAGCATGCCGCCGTATAGCGCTTTGCCTGGTACTTTTAGCTTGGCTACGTCGTTGGCTAGCAACTTACGTAAAAAGGCACAAGCGTCATCACCAATCACATCAACAACTGTCATGTGAGAAACGTCGAACATACCTGCGTCTTGACGCACAGCGTGGTGCTCTTCGATTTGAGAACCGTAGTTAAGTGGCATATCCCAACCATGGAAATCTACCATCTTGCCATTTGATTCTAGGTGCTTGTTAAAAAGTACAGTTTTGTTAGCCATTTTTATCCCTTCTTTGGGGTATTCAAGTCTGCAACTGGTGTAGGGTGCTAGTCACCAGATCAATTTGGTCGTATTAAAATGCGGCGAAATTATACCTTGAGTATTGCCTTTGTATACAAAAGAATTTTCTAATCCGAACAGTTTCGTCATTAGTTTTTCTCATGTTATACATGTAATTTTTTTACACTAAAATGCTGCTTTGCTTAGATAAAATAACAAGTCCATGAAATTAAAGAGTTATTCATCTTTAGCTAAAGCAGCCAATTGTTAATCTTGTTCGCCTTTACACAGTTCAGGTAGGCTTTTCTTGTTACCGAGCGCCTGTTGAATAAACAGTGTTTTCAATGGCGCAAAATTGTCGACCAGATTTAGACCGATATCGCGAATGACTTTTTTGAGTGGATTACTGCCTTCAAACAGCCTTTTAAAGCCCTCCATTGCGCTTATCATCTCTAGTGCTTCGGCTTTACGCCAGCGCTCAAGATTACGCAAATGGCGATAATCGCCGATATCTTTGCCCTGCTCTTTAAGCTCACTCACGGTTTGCACTATGCTGGCAGCGTCGAGAAAACCTAAGTTAACCCCTTGCCCAGCTAATGGATGAATGGTGTGCGCCGCATCGCCTGCCAGCACCAAACGGTGACGAGCAAAATGGCGCGCATAACGCATACGTAGCGGAAACGCTTGGCGAGCGCTTTCTAGCGAACACATGCCTAAACGGCCGTCGAAAGCGGCAGTCAGTGCCCGCTCAAACTGTTGTTCATCTAATGCTTGTAGCTCTTTGGCTTTGTCTGGCGATACTGACCAAACAATAGAGCAGAGATCTTTTTCATATAAAGGTAGGAAAGCCAGCGGCCCTTCACTGTCGAACACTTGCCTTGCGGTGTCGTTATGGGGCAGTTCGGTGCGAATGGTCGCGACTACAGCGTGGTGGTTATAGTCCCAAAAGGTCATTGGGATCTTACACTGCTCACGCACCCACGAATTAGCGCCATCGGCAGCAACGACCAATGCAGCACTGATACTGTCACCATTGGCTAAGGTTAACCAAGCTTCTCGCTCGCCAAAGGCGATACGCTCTAGTCGTTGATTTTCAATATAGGTCAGCTCATCGAACTCAGTTGCGCGTTCGGCAAGTGCAAAGGCGATAGCGTCGTTCTCGATAATCGCACCAAGATGAGTTTCGCTGAGTGATTGAGCATCAAAATCAATTTTACCTAGGCTGTCTTTGTCCCAAACTTGCATCTTTTGGTAAGGGCTTATGCGACTCGCCGCAAGATAGGGCCATGCCCCGAGGTTAGTTAGTAAGTGCTGACTGGCTTTATTAATTGCACTCACTCTGAGTTTGGGCGCACCGGATACGGCATGGGTTTGGCCTGCGTCAATAACAACCACACTCACGCCTTTCATTGCCAAGCCAATGGCAGTCGCTAACCCAACCATACCGCCGCCAACAATGGCGACATCATAAGTTTGTGTGCTTAACATCTTTTACCCTTACTCTTTATAGCAATGTTAAAAATCAATAAAGCTGACTTGCTCAGCTAATTGTTTAGCGAACTATTCTAGCTAACCGTCCAGCCCATAGCTTTACGAGCTACAGGCGCTTTAAGTGGCGGAAACCACGACAGCAAACGCAAACCTATGTTACGCCCGAGCACTAACGGCCAGTGATCATTAGAGAAGCCGCGCACCAAGAACTCAATACTATTCATGGTGCTGTCTCTGTCGGCGTTACGACGAGCTAGGTAGTCATGGGTAATTTGATTAATCCCCACATCAAGCTCGCTGCTACCGTCGTTAGTGAGCGCTTGCTCTATCACTTGCAGCAAACTCACCACATCACGTAGGCCTAAGTTAAAGCCCTGCCCTGCTATAGGGTGCAACGTTTGCGCTGCGTTGCCTAAAAACACGGTGCGGTGGTAGATAGGCCGTTTCATATACGACAACAACAACGGATAACTAAAGCGCTCACCAATATCGATAAAGCGCCCAGCTCGGTAACCAAAGGTCACCTGTAACTTTTCGATAAACTCGGCTTTAGGTGCTGCGAGCATCTGCTCGGCTTCGGTTGGTGACAGTGCCCATACCATCGATAATCTGTGCTCACCATTTCTGTCAGCCATCGGCAGCAATGCTAAAGGCCCGCTTTGGGTGAAACGCTCATAGGCCCAGCCTTGGTGTGGCTGCTCAGTATGGATATTAGTAATGATAGCGCTTTGCTGAAAATCGACCTGCTCTAATGGCTGTTTAAAGGCGTGACGTACTTTGGAGTTGAGTCCATCGGCGGCCACCAGCAGCTTAGCCGCAATTTTCTGACCGCTATTTAAGGTAAGCAGTTGTTGACTGCTTTGCGCCTCAACCTCACTCAAGCTAGCTGGGCAATATAACTGAACATCACTCTTTTCAAGCTGACTAAACAGCTGTTGACCGACCGCTTCAAGCTCAACCACCTGACCTAAATAAGGTAGCTGAAAGTCGTCACGGCTTAGCTCCGTCATGCCAAAATTGCCACGTTCGGAGATATGGATATGATTTATTTCGCTGGCAAGCGCTGCAATATGTGGCCATATTTGCAATTTTTTTAGCTGAAAAATGGATCCATGGGAAATCGCTATTGAGCGGGCATCGAAACCGGGATGCTCATCATTAGGTCGATGTGCTTCAATCAAGGCGATTTTTAGCGGGCGAGCCGCTTGCTTGGCAATATGTGCCAGCCCGAGCGCTAAGGTCGCGCCAGCCATTGCACCGCCGACTATAGCAATATCGACCTGTTCGACTGTAGTGGTGTTAGTCATGGAATGTTTAACCCGATAACTGATTTAATGCTAGCTAGAAAGCAAAACCGCCATGGCATTAATGCGATGGCGGTTTGAATGACAAATGTTTAGTGCAACACACCAAGGTCAATTGGTTTGTCGTCTTCTATTGCAGGCCCAAACTCGGAGTAGCATAGCAACGCTGCCATGCGGGTGAACTCCATCAACTCGATAAGCGCCGCTTCTGACTCTTCGTCTTCAGCTACATCGAATTCGACTTGTGCGATTTCTGATAGATCTTGAATTACTTCACGAACATCTTTTGAGGCTTTATTCAATTTAGGTTGAATAATGGCGATGCCAGTAAGGAAACTCTGTACCCATAGCGATAAGGCTTCGACACGCTTTGCTAGAGTCTCTTCCTCTTCAGGGAGCATTGGGCTAAAACCAAAGTCAGTGTCAGAAAGACGAGTCACAGCATCTTGATAAAGCTCTTCGACCATCGTTTGCAATTTTGGCGGCAGTGCTTGTCCATCATTCATCAGCTCTAATAGCGGCTGAGTCCAGCCTTTAGAGGATTGTTCTACACCCCCACAAATTAAGCCCACTAATGCGCCGTGAACTTCAACAGGGTGCTGACCAATTTCAGCTTCGTTAAGTGCCGCAAGTAGGTTATCCATGCGCAGCGTTGGTAGAGTCGCCATAAAGTCGTTTCCAGTGACAAGATTTACTGGTCTCATGCTAGCAGAAGTGACTGTTTCGACCAAGAGTTGCCACCATAAAGTCAGCAAAAGTTTGTCGGATTAGCCACAAAAACAACAATCAAGATCTGTTGCTGTATATACAATTGCAACTAACAGGTGATAAATGAGGGTTTATAACGATAACTTAAGTAACAGCTCAACTAGCACTAGCGCCCAAAGCGCTTCATGTTTGTACGCTAATGGCTATCTAAACAACAATTAATCTAAACTATTCCTGATTAGTTGGATATCGTGTTGCACTTTGCTTTTTAGACCGATATAGTCCGCTCAAGTACACGGTTTAAGGATTCCTTTAGGAATGGGTAACAAGGCGATTGAAATTACCCTTATGGGGCGCACCTACTCTATCGCTTGTCCGGATGGACAAGAGACAGCACTTAGGCACGTCGCGCATAATCTTGAAAAGCAGTTAATGTCGCTAAAAGCGCGCACTAACAACATCAGCCGTGAAGAAATTGCGATTATGGCAGCATTAAATACAGGTTATGAGCTGTTAGAAGAACAGCAGAAGAATCAAGATTATAACAAGCAGATGGATGAAAAAATCGGTTTGCTACAGTCAACTTTAGAAGATGCATTAGTCGAACGCTCTACGAAAAGTGATTAAACAGGTTATAATCAGCTGTACTGAATGTTTGCGATAGCAAATTTCGTGATAAAAGAATAATTGTCGTAAGCCATTTTAAGGTCAATTGACCTGCTTACGAATGCAAGTTTTGCTCCCTGGGATACGCGCTAGCTGGCAATGTCCCTGTGCCGATATTTACAAACCCAGGGTGAACGTTTTACTGACATTGTGCAAGCTCGGCTCGTATCGAGAAGCCTTAGGAGGTATTCGTTTACCCGCCTTGAACCTACGGTTCAAGGGCTACGCCAGCGGTCGGTATTCTGGGGAGCAATTCAATTAAACAAAATAACCATCAACTTATGATGGTTTTTTTGTACCTAAAATTTACTGTATTCCCAATTTTCTCCCCTGAATACCGACGTAGTCGGGCTCTTTATAAATAGAATGCGGGGAGCAATTCAATTTACTGAAAGCCACCTTTTTTATTGGTGGCTTTTTTGTATCCGCAATTCCTGCCTCGCCCCCCAGAATACCGACGTAGTCGGACTCTTCATAAATAGAATGCGGGGAGCAATTCAATTTACTGAAAGCCACTTTGGTTACAAAGTGGCTTTTTTGTATCTAAAATATTAGTTGTTTACTCAGTCCCCAGAATACCGACGTAGTCGAGCTCTTTATAAATAGAATGCGGGGAGCAATTCAATTAAACAAAATAACCATCAACTTATGATGTTTTTTTGTACCTAAAATTTACTGTATTCCCAATTTTCTCCCCTGAATACCGACGTAGTCGGACTCTCTATAAATAGAATGCGGGGAGCAATTCAATTTACTTAAAGCCATCACTGAAAAGTGGTGGCTTTCTTTTATATGAGATTTAGGGCTGAGAACGATTTAATTGGTCATGGCCACTCTGCGGTTTCATCCGCATCTAGACAGGGTTATTAAAGCACAATTAGTTGAGTACACCGATTCCCCATCGAAATTGCCGAGGTTATTGAAGATTATTTCGTGATTGAGGCATGCATGCCGAGATAGCCTTAGGTGAGCCAAGGACGGCGAATATGAGGCGATAGAGGTTATCGAAAATAAGTGAGGTTTTACAACTTCGTCGGGGCGTCATGGTGGATGCAAGGGCGAAGTCCATTACCATGGACTCTCTGAGCGAGAGCCGTGGATGGCGAACTGGCTGTTGAACAAGGATGTTCTTGATAAGGACGAGCAGTCCTCCTTGCCCAGGTGTGGAATGGAATACCGCGACTTTTATCAAACAAAGTTTGATTATCTCAGTCTCCACCTCTGGAGTGTAAAGATGAACAAAATAAGTTTGATTACTTCAACCTAAAATGTAGGTAAAACACCACCAAACTAGCTGTTTTGGGTTTCACTTTTAGGTGAAACAAAAGTAATAAAACAAGCAGTCCAAAAAGGGGCTGATCTCTAAGCTAGTTTTAGTGTAAAATCCCCTCTTTCGTCAGTCCAAAAGCCAAGTACACTTAAGCCCAAAGAAAGGCCCAAAGAATAAACGATGTCGCAGACTCTGTTTTACCTGATGCCGAATGGCAATAGTACCCAGCGCCATGACCCATTATTGGCGTTACAACAGGTATACGGTTTTGCCTGTGAATTGGCTCGGCAGGCGTTTATTAATCAGCAGTGGGTCTATATTCATTGCGCTGACAAAGAACAAGCTTATGCCATCGATGAACTGTTATGGCAGTTAGCACCGCAATCGTTCGTGCCCCATAACCTTAAAGGTGAAGGCCCGACAGGCGGCGCCTCAGTTGAAATAGGCTTTGATCGGCTTGGGGCCAACAAAAATCGTCATGTTCTGATTAATCTTGCAGACCAAGTGCCGCAATTTGCGGTAAACTTTGTGCAGATTATCGACTTCGTTGCCAACGACGACGGCCATAAAGCGATTGCACGCGATCGCTACCGGCAATATCGTACTCTTGGGATAGCGTTAACGACCCAAGACTTGAGCAATACAACCAATTAATTTTAGTTTGAGATAAGCACGCTCCCATGGAAAAAACATATAACCCGCAATCTATCGAACAGTCTCTTTACCAAAACTGGGAAGAGAAAGGTTACTTCAAGCCGCACGGCGACGAGTCTCAAGGCAATTATTGCATCATGATCCCGCCACCAAACGTGACGGGTAGCTTGCATATGGGCCACGCTTTCCAAGATACCATTATGGATACCTTGACCCGTTACCAGCGCATGAAGGGTAAAAACACCCTTTGGCAGGTAGGTACTGACCATGCGGGTATTGCCACGCAGATGTTGGTTGAGCGTAAAGTCGCTGCTGAAGAAGGTTTAAACCGTCACGACTTAGGCCGTGAAAACTTCATCGACCGTATCTGGGACTGGAAAAACGAGTCTGGTGGCACCATCACTAAACAACTACGTCGTCTTGGCGCGTCAGTTGATTGGGATCGTGAGCGTTTCACCATGGATGAAGGCATGTCTGAAGCGGTTCAAGAGGTATTTGTCCGCCTTTATGAAGATGACCTTATCTACCGTGGTAAGCGTCTAGTTAACTGGGATCCAAAACTGCACACTGCTATCTCTGACTTAGAAGTTGAAAACAAAGAGAAGCAAGGCAGCATGTGGCATTTTCGCTACCCGCTTGCCGAAGGCGCATTAACCAGCGATGGTAAAGATTACTTAGAGATCGCTACCACCCGTCCTGAGACCATGTTAGGTGATAGCGCGGTAGCAGTGCATCCAGAAGATGAGCGTTACGCTTCACTGATCGGTAAGTTCATCCACCTACCGATTGTAAACCGTCTTATCCCGATTGTTGCCGACGATTATGTCGACATGGAGTTCGGTACAGGTTGTGTGAAAATCACCCCTGCACATGACTTTAACGATTACGAAGTCGGTAAGCGTCACGAACTGCCTATGTACAACATTTTGACTTTTGACGCGGCTATCCGCTCAACTGCTGAAGTGGTTAACACTGATGGTACAGCCAACAATGAATTAGACGGTACGCTGCCTGAGCGTTACGCTGGCCTAGATCGTTTTGAAGCGCGTAAAGCGGTTGTCGCTGAACTTGAAACCTTAGGTCTACTTGGCAAAATCGATCCACATGGATTGAAAGTCCCTTATGGCGATCGCTCTGGTGTGGTTATTGAACCACTTCTTACCGACCAATGGTATGTATCGGTTGCGCCTATGGCGAAAACCGCTATGGAAGCGGTTGATAACGGCGACATTAAGTTTGTGCCACAGCAATACGAGAACATGTACAACTCGTGGATGCGTGACATTAACGACTGGTGTATTTCACGTCAGCTTTGGTGGGGACACCGCATTCCAGCTTGGTATGACGAAGCGGGTAAAGTGTACGTTGGCCGCGATGAAGATGAAGTACGTGCTAAGCACAAACTTGCTGATTCAGTCGTACTGCGCCAAGACAACGATGTACTCGATACATGGTTTAGCTCTGCGTTGTGGACATTCTCTACCCTTGGCTGGCCAAAAGACACCGCTGAGCTAAAAGCGTTCCACCCAACTGACGTGTTGGTCACTGGTTTTGACATCATCTTCTTCTGGGTTGCCCGCATGATCATGATGACCATGCATTTCATCAAAGATGAAAACGGTAAGCCGCAGGTGCCATTTAAAACCGTTTATGTCACCGGCCTTATCCGTGATGAAGTCGGCAATAAGATGTCGAAATCTAAGGGTAACGTCCTTGATCCATTAGATATGATTGACGGTATCGACCTTGAAGCATTAGTTGAAAAGCGTACCGGCAACATGATGCAGCCTAAAATGGCGGCGAAGATTGAAAAGAGCACTCGTAAAGAGTTTAGCGACGGTATTGAAGCACACGGTACTGATGCCCTGCGCTTTACTCTAGCGTCTATGGCCTCTACTGGCCGCGATATCAACTGGGACATGAAGCGCCTAGACGGTTACCGCAGCTTCTGTAACAAAATCTGGAACGCATCTCGCTACGTGTTGATGAACACCGAAGTGCAAACAGAAGACGCGGCTGATGATGCTGTTGGCGAAGCATTAGATTGTGGCCAAATTCTTGTTGATGGCAAGCCGGGTGAAATGGAACTGTCGATTGCTGATCGCTGGATCATCGGTCTATTTAACGAAACCGTTAAAACCTATGACGAGCACATGGCAAACTACCGTTTTGACCTTGCAGCGAATACTATCTATGAGTTCACTTGGAACCAGTTCTGTGACTGGTACTTAGAGCTTACTAAGCCTGTGATGCAAAACGGCACTGACGCTCAGCTGCGCGGTACACGCCATACATTGGTGAACGTACTTGAGCAGATGCAACGCCTAATGCACCCAATGATGCCTTACCTGACTGAAACTATTTGGCAGCGCGTTAAACCGCTTGCAGGTGTTGAAGGTGATACTTTAATGCTTGCCGCTTTCCCTGAGTATCAAGCTGATAAAGTTGACACTCAAGCGATGGAAGATCTTGAGTGGGTTAAGCAGGTGATTACTGCAGTACGTAACATTCGTGCAGAGCTTAACATTGCACCATCTAAGCCGCTAAATGCACTACTTCGTGGTGTGAGTGAGCAAGATAAAGCCCGTATTGAAGCGAACCAAACCTTCTTCAAGACACTGGCTAAACTTGAGTCTATGACAATTCTAGCAGACGGTGAAGCAGCGCCAATGTCAACCACACAGCTTGTGGGTGACATGGAGCTACTCATCCCAATGGCGGGTCTTATCGATGTGGCTAAAGAAGTGGCGCGTATTGACAAGCTACTTGAGAAAGCCGCTGGTGAGTTTAAGCGTATTGAAGGCAAGCTTTCTAACCAAGGTTTTGTGGCCAAAGCGCCGGCAGCCGTGATTGAAAAAGAGCGTGCTAAGCAAGCTGAATATCAACGTGATATTGAAAAGCTTACCGAGCAAAAGACTGAGCTTGCTAAACTGGAAGGCTAAGCCTTACCCGCTGATTTCAATCGGCTAATACAATGCAAAAAAGGCAATCTTCGGGTTGCCTTTTTTATTGCCTATTTTCAACCGATTAGAACAAACACTCACCTTTGCCAATTTAATAGCGACAGCCAAAACATTGACTTACCCATTGTTTTAATTAAATATTTTGCTATATCGCTTTCATCAAGGACAATGTAACAAAATTGATAAGGGTGTTAATAATAATGAAAAACTGGCTACTACCAAGCTGCTTACTTATAGGCTTATCCGCCTGTGGCGGCTCTGACGATTCAAGCTCACCAGACACTGGCGGTGGCATAACACCACCAACCGCGCAAGCTCCTGAGGTTGAGTTAGGTGATACTAAAAGCGCATGGAATGACAAATTAATTGCAGTTGCGGCAGAGGTTAATGTGCATGCCACTGGAAACTCAAGTTTTGAGTGGTCTCAGACCGCCGGTCCAACAGTTTCACTGGTTAACGCTTCAATAGACGGCGTAGTTGTCGACGCCTCGGCGCTTGAGGTTGATAGCCAAATAACACTTTCTTTAACTGTCACTGACAGTAGCAATCAAAGCAGCAGCGACTCGATTGACCTACAACTCAATGACAAAATCAGTGCGGCAATGGCCAGCGGTGATGCAAGCCTAGTCACAGAACTGACACCACAAATGATAAAGCGTGGTCTAAACCATATCAGCCAGTACCGCGCAGATGGACAGGAATTAGTTAAGGCTATCTATCAAAATGATGTTATCGAGTATGATCAAGGTCGCCACTCACAGATGATCCAGCTTGCTGGCAGCGAGCACCTTTATCCAGACAATAAAGCTTTTGCGCTTGTGACTGGCAATAAAGGCCTTACTTTTGCGACTACTAGCGATCAATCTGGCCAACGCAATGCCGCATTTGGCACTGATATTATCTCTAGCCTACAACAGGGTAACAATGCCAGTTTTGAACCAAGCTTTAAGCGGTTGTTAGCTTGGATGTTAGACCAAGATCTAAGCCAGCTTAACCAAACAAAACAAGTACGCTTATTCTTAATCAATGGTAACAGTGTAAACCGAATTAAAAGCTGGCTCACAACCAGCTATCCTGAGTGGCAAGTCGCCAGTTGTGATAATGAAACAGAACTTAGCGGCTGTTTAAGCGAAGCAGATTTAGTCATCAGCGGATCGGCTGAGCTGTTTTCAATCGAAACGGTCGCGCCACTGATTAGCCAAATTCAAATTGCAAAGCAGCCACTACTCTATATGCATCTACACAGCTGGAATAGTGTGCCACTGACTCAAACAGTGCTTAATCCGATGGGGTTTGCTATGCAAGGCCCCGGCGGCCCTGGAAACTATTTCTCTCAGGACAAAGCCAATTGGTCTTCCGCCACCAGCATGCTAGCAGCTCACAGCCCACTTAATGCTGAGCATTTATGGTTAAGCTTATTCGATAGCGGTAATATCGACTTTAATTTGGCCAACTGTGCAGATACCTGTGACACTAACTTTAGTAGCCAATATCAAGGCGCACTGCAAACAATCCGCAGTAATATACGTAGCCTCGATAGCCAACATATCGATATGTTTAATCAACAAGGCTTCAACCTTTATAAACTGTTGGTGTTAACTGGCGATAGCTATCGCCATGCAATCCAATACCCGATGGATGTAAGTAGCAGCGATAACCTGCAGTTCTTGCAAGCCTACTTTGCTGATCACAGTGTTTATCACTTCCGAGATGTTAATTTGCTGCCGCAAGATTTGGGCAATTTTAGCCGCACTGATTTCAGTCATATCACCACAACCGACAAAGCCGTTTCGCTGTCGAGTAAAAAGGGCTTTCGCTCTGCTGGTGTATATGCACTGCCCGGACAAACAGTGACGGTTAGCCGCAGCGACAACAGCGCGGTGCGCACTTGGGTGTTTATTAATACCCAGCGCTCAGGCTCAACCCATGAGTTTGCCACTAACGGGTATAACCGTGCTAAGTATTTACAGTCGACTCACGTAGAGCTAAAAGCGGGTGAAAGTATTAAACTCACCAGCCCATACGGCGGACCACTGCAGGTAAAATTTGATCAAACAGATCTGCCAGTGTCATTGAATTTCCAGCACGTGGGTCAACACCCATATTGGCGTGAAGGAGACGATGGTAACCAATTCATGCAAGATCTCGCCGCCAATCAATATGACTGGGCAGAACTGGCGACTAAGCATTTTGAGGTGCACTCTAGACTCGATAAAATGCAGCAAACAATGAGTCATGAAGCCTTATGGAATACACCTGAAAAGATGGCTAACGCTATCATGACTCAGGTACATAACTACCCTCACCTGCTTGCAGGATTCAAAGGGCCTTTCATTGATGAGGTTAGTGAGATCACTGACTTTGCTAGCAGCAAAGGCTGGCAAATCGATACAATTGATACCGTCAAACACATGAATGCTGACCAGCCTACCTGTGGCTCTGGTTGTTCGGGTAATCCTTACGATGCCAGCTGGTCATTCAGCCCTACTGGACACGGTGATATTCACGAACTCGGCCACGGGCTCGAAAAAGGCCGCCTACGCTTTGATGGCCATGAAGGGCACGCTTCAACTAACCCATACTCTTACTACACAAAGTCTCGTGCATACACAGAGTTAGGTAAGCTGCCACAGTGCCAAGGATTGAATATCGATGATGAGTTTGCTGTGCTTCAGGCCAGCATGAATCAAGCTGATCCGTTTGCCTATATGCAAGCTGCAAACCTAACAAGTTGGTCAAACGGCATGGCCACTATGCTACAAATGATGGTGGCGGCACAAAAAAATGGTTCCCTTGAAAATGGTTGGCATCTGTTAGCACGGCTGCACATTTTGCTACGGGAGTTTGAGCGAGCAAAAGGCTCTGATGAGCTATGGCTGCAGCAAAAAGCTAACTTGGGCTTTAATCAATTTAGCCTCGAAGCAGCTAAAACACTATCGAATAATGATTTTCTGCTGATTGCCATGAGCTACTCAAGCCAACTTGATTACCGTGATCTTTACCAAATGTGGGGACTGGCGACGACGCAAGCAGCGAAAGAGCAGACCGCATCATTTGGTTTTAACATGATTGAAAAGCAGATATATGTTTATGCTCCAGGTGACTATTGCTTAAGCTTAGATCTACAGTCCGTTGCGGTAGATGGCCAGCAAGCTTGGCCACTATAACAAGTTTGTATACTGTAGCTTGTTACAAGGTTAAAAAGCGTCTTAGCCAGTGACTGAGCCATTGTGCACTGGCATGACGTTTACATAATCAACAATTTGAATTAAGTTTATAGTAGTAATACCAATTGCATTAAAAGTTTGACCATTCAGCGGGAATTCAAAACGCTGTAGGAAAGTAGTGGGATTTGAGCTAATAGTTATTCT
>NZ_JBFRMK010000037.1:0-34255 GCF_041470405.1 Shewanella sp. 10N.286.45.A1 | reverse complement strand
TAGTTATTCTCCACAAATAGTCTACAACACAGTAAAAATAGCCAAGAAACGCGGCCCTTTGGGTTCGTTTCAATTCTTTTATTACTGCGTTACGAGCTTTTCGCTTAGCCAGCTAAGTATCATCGCTCAAGCCTTGTACTAAAATAATTGAATTCGAACAAAAACTAAGCTCGAAAGTTCAACAACCCCTCATCAGCTTGATAAGCCCATCTTACAGTTTTTAATGTTTACAAAACATACCGAATTCCAATGGCGATAGCATTATCTTCTGAAACTGATTGCTTAGCTTCATTTTCTGGATTATCACTAGTAAAATCACTAAAGTCGACACGACCTTCTAAGTACAATACCAAGCTATTGTCCCAAACATAATGCAGCCCAGCAACGGCGAATTGTCGCTTAAAGACATCACCAGGGTGTGCCGCTTCATAAGCATCTCCAGCCTCTAATATATTGTATGAGGCCATTAGCTTAAAATTATTGTCTAATAAGTAAGAAGCTAAGGTCTCTAGTCCGACCGACTCTTGTAAAAAACGACCTAAGTTATCGGTGTCGTGAAACTCATTTTGGTTGAGATTCATCGCCGCATAAAAACCATGCTCATCCCAGTTGCCCCAGGTCAGCCCGAAACCGTAAATATAATCTGTCTCAGAGAGCACTCGACCACTTGCCGTCGTACCTTCTGGTTCACCGATATTACCACCTGCGGTAATCACTAGCTGGTCAGTCGCTTGATAGGTTAAGCCAACACCATAAGTATTATCGTATTCAGTTGATACCAATCGATTAGGGTTATTGCTGCCGTCATCTTCAATATCAGTCATGCTGCTCTTGAGCTGCATTTGCAGAGCAATGCTCAAGTCGCCCCAATCATTGCGATACTGGATAATTTTATCACCACGGCCCACACCATTGATCGCACCATCAGACTTATTGTAAGTATAAGTCCCTGATGCATTACCGTCCCAGACAAAACCATAGTTAGTGTTATAGACGACGTCGTACCATGCGCCCCACTGCTTACCAATAGAGACAGAACCATAATCACCATGACTAAGACCAACGTAACCTAAACGGTTATTTAAAAAATCACCACTTTGAGTCTCGAAATTACTCTCACTACTATAAGATATCGTTGCATTACCAAAGGGATTTACGCCCCACTCAAGTTTAACGTAACTTTTCCAATCACCAGACATCTCTCGGGTAAAGCCAAAATTAATTCTAGAGCTGCCGTTTACGACTTCGGTAACACCTTGAGTGTCAATGATACGAGCATCAACGAAACCACCAACTTCAAATGCGTTCTTATCATCTTTAAATACCTCAATAGCCGAACTTGTCGGTACAAAAACCAACGTGGCAAGGGGCAGAATTGCTAGCGCTTTTTTCATAATATCTCCAACCTTGGCTTATTATCCATTTGCGGTAAAGCGTACTTCTGCTGTCCATGATCTTGAAATGCAATGATCACTGCAATTACAGCACCCGCCAAACAAAAAACATAGCAAATAATCGGGGAAATACAAGTTGATAGCGAAAGGGAGTAATAATAGATAGCGGGTTTACAGCTGAGTGTAATCAGTTAGCGATACAAACAATAGCACAGCAACAGTAGCACAAAAGTAAGACAGCCTCATAACTAGGCAGTTTTGTTATTACCTTTTAGAATTCAGCTATTTGCCACATGCTGCCAAGCGAGGTAGGCTTTATTCTTGCCCGAGAACTTGGCTTTATAGAGCGCTTTATCTGCTCCAACAACGAGCTCACTCAGCGTAGTCGCTTGTTTATGTAAAACCGCTATACCTAAACTAATGGTTAGCTCTAATTTGATCTCATCAAACTGGAAAGGCTGTGACGCAATGGCGCTGCGGATCCGTTCAGAAATAGCTGCAGCCTCTTCTCCACTGGTATTAGGTAAAATAATAAGAAACTCTTCGCCACCAATTCGGCCTAGCAGATCTTGCTCTTTAAGCCAGCGTTGAATACGTTTAGTTGTAGCTTGAATGGTAAGATCACCAATGTGATGTCCATATTGATCATTAATGCTTTTAAAGTTATCAATATCAAAAATGATCACCGATACAGACTGCTTTTTCTTAATCGCTTTTTCGAGGATTTTATCACCCGCGACAAAGGTATAGCCTCGGTTGGCAATACCGGTCAGATAATCAGTTTGGGCGCGCCCCATAAACACTTTTCGAGAATGTAGCAGGAAGATTATTGCCGCTAATAGCACTACAGCCACTAAAAAATAGATACTGAGCTTAAGTTCACTGATGCGCTCTTTATCTGTGGCGGCTTTCAAGCTCAGCTCCTTGAGCTCGAGCTTATTGGCTAATAACATATTTTCGAACTTTGTCAGTTTAGCGTTGTGCTCCAGCGCCGCGTCTATAACTTTGTTATTAATAATGGTTTTATTATTTTCACGCTCTTCATCGATAATCTTTAACAAGGTATTGACTGCATCTAAGTAGTCACGATTGTCGAATGCTAAAATGGCATCAGCGGTAAGCGCCATACTGGTCATATTGGCAGGGAAACGCTTATCTTGCTTAAAAATAGCCGCCATATTAGCCGCTTTCTCTACCTCACCAGTTCGCATATACGCTAATGCCAAAAACAGATGGCTGCTGGTGACAAAATAGCGCTCTTGAGTGGTATCTTTAAAGGCAACGGCTTGTTCGAGATGGGAGACAGCAAGTGGGTAATCGAAGGTCCCGAGTGCTACTCGGCCAGCATTCAGGTAAGCAAAAAAGTAAAAATCTTTAAACTCAGGTGCTTGTTCAGCTAAAGTAAATTGTGCGGCAATATTAACTTTAGCGTTACCCCAATCACCTGACTTAATCGCCGAGCTAATCATATTATGCTACATGTTAAACATGTCTTCTTTATCGTCTACTGTTTTCCAAGTTTCATAGGCTTTGTTAAAATTGTCGTAAGCACGTTTATGTAAGCCTGCAGTGCTATAAGGAGCCTGTGGCATTATAAATAACCGCTTTTCGGTGAACATTTAGCTGTTCACCTTGGTCAACAATGACCATGGCTTCATCGAGCTGCGCAATCCCTTCATTCACAGTGGTCGCAGTGTAATAACAATAAGCGTTTTGGGTCAGGGTCTTAGCAAGCAATTCTTGATTGTCATGTTGCCGCGCGTAGTCAAGCGCTTTACGACGGTCAACACAGTAGGCAGCGGGATCGTTAGTCTGCAGGTAGACTGAAAATGAACGCTCTAAATAACTGTCGATCAGTATGTCTGAAATAGGCAGAAACTCAACTTCAGCAATACCTTTGTCATAACTTTCAATCGCTAACTCTAACTGACGAGCCTTCTCATAAGCTTGTCCATAAAGGAAGTACAAGCGCGCACGTTCGTGTGCAGTTAGCTCACTTTTATTGATGTCAGCACTGTTAAGTATTGATAGCGCCGTTTCTGGAAAGTTATCTTTAAACTTAGTTTCTAACTGCTGAAATGCAGTACTCGCATTCGCAACGGAAAAAAATGCCATAAAAACAGAACATGTGATCGCGATTATTATTTTTTTATGCATTTTACAGCTCTTTAAACTTAACTCTTTTTGAGTAGTAAACTGCAGAGTAACACATGCGAAAAAATTGTGAACTTGGTAACTTGATTTAACGCTTTTCAATATAAAATAATGACATAGTCAACACTATGATAAATATCTATCAATACCCTTCGAAGACATTAAAGCACTGCGTATTGGCCACATCAGTAGTTACCCCAACTACCTAACTAATGTTCTGCGGCCATAGCGGCAAGGTTAGCCTGCAAGCTAACCTTTTAACTGAAATGTGACCAAGTTAACAAGCTTGATCTAAGGCTTGCTCGACATCGGCAATGATATCGTCAATATGTTCAATGCCCACGGAGATCCGCACTAAATCTTCCGACACTCCAGCCTTTGCCAGTTCAGCGGCATCGAGCTGCCTATGGGTTGTTGAAGCGGGATGGCATGCGAGTGATTTGGCATCACCAATATTAACCAGTCTCAAAATCATTTTTAGTCCATCAATAAACTGCCCACCAGCTACTTTGCCATCAGCAGCCTTAATACCAAAACTAATAATCCCAGAGGCCTTACCGCCAGTGATTTTGTGGCAATTATCATGAAAAGGACTATTCGCCAACGCAGCGTAATTCACCCAGCTCACTTTAGGATGCGCCTCCAAATACTCGGCTAAAGCCAGCGCATTTTCACAATGGCGCTCCATTCTTAACGCCAAAGTTTCTAACCCTTGCAGTAATAAGAATGCACTTTGTGGTGCAAGTGCAGCGCCAGTATTTCTTAAAGGAACCACGCGACAACGACCAATAAATGCCGCGGGGCCGAAAGCTTGGGTATAGACCACACCATGGTAGGACGCATCTGGCTCATTAAGCAGTGCAAAGCGTTTAGGCTGAGCAGCCCAATCAAACTTACCACTATCAACAATCGCTCCACCGATAGTCGTACCATGACCGCCAATATATTTGGTTAGTGAGTGAATGACGATATCTGCGCCATGTTCAAACGGCTTACATAGCACAGGAGTGGCCACAGTATTATCGACAATTAGCGGAACGCCATGCTTATGAGCAATCTCAGCCAAGCGCTGTAGATCAACAATATTGCCAGCTGGATTACCAATAGATTCACAAAATAGTGCTTTAGTTTTGTCATCAATAAGTGCATCTAGCTGCTCGAACTCATCAAAACCCGCCATGCGGACTTCAACACCTTGCCTTGGTAATGTGTGTGCAAATAGATTATAGGTGCCGCCGTATAGCTGACTGGTACTGACAATATTGTCACCCACTTCAGTGAGTGCTTGGATTGCATAGGTGATTGCCGCCATACCCGATGCTAACGCTAATGCAGCAATTCCGCCCTCAATTGCCGCAATGCGCTGCTCAAGCACATCGGTAGTGGGGTTCATGATCCGAGTATAGATATTACCCGGAACCTTAAGATCGAATAGATCCGCTCCGTGTTGGGTGTCATCAAAGGTATAAGAGGTGGTTTGATAGATAGGCACTGCGGCCGCCTTAGTGGTCGCTTCCGATTCGTAACCATGGTGCAGTGATAAAGATTCGAGTTTCATACCAGCTAGTTCCTATTCCATTTGAATGAAATATGAACATAACAAATAGCCATCTAGAAGTCTAAATGTTTTTTACTTTGAGTTCAGCTAAAGCTAAACGCCTGCTGAATGCAGTGTATTGGTCGCAAGTTATTGCAACCATAATTGCCAGAAGGTCGCTCACTTCAGTACAACAGTGAGCTAACTATTGCTAGCTCACACAGCAGTTACATGATGAGTATTAAATTTTGTCTAAAAGTTCTGGCTCAAACTGTTCAGCAGAAATGGTTAGTCCTAGCGATGCAATCTTTTCATTTAACTGCTGAAGGTCTTTTTCGACAGTCGCGATGGTCAAGGTATTATCATCCAAGCTATAGACTTGCTTGAGGCTGGCAAAATAGAAACTTAAGATGATGAAAGCATTTTCATCATTGTTTTCAGCGGCCACTTTTATTTTAGCCAGCTTACGATAAATTTGGTTGTGCAGCTGCTTTAAGCGCCACACGTAGTACACTTCATGCATATAGGGCTTATTTTTTTGGCTTTGTAACACTGCACTGCATACCACTAACGATAACACCACGCCAATTAGGTTTAGGTGAAAGTTTCCTGTTGAACCATCATCGGGTAAAGCTTGAGCGCCAAATAACTGAATCAACAATGACCCAAAAACCAGCGACAGTATGGCCAGACTAGCAACAAATGTCGCAATCACAATATTAGTGTTTTTCCGGTAGGTCTGTTTATCAACGTGCATTAATTGCATCTGTAGCTCTCAAGATTAGACGGATAATAGAACTGGTATTCTAACATCTAAGTCAGCGCTAAATAGCTCAAAATCTACCTTGTCTTGGTAAAACATTTGTATTTCCCCCTCAATGTTGGCAAGTTAAGTTCTTGCTAAAATAAGTAGCGGTTAATCCTACTTATGTCACAACTTTTGCCAAACGTTCACTTTGGCAGTAAAAACATCTAGACGTCTAAATTGACAGGCGTCTCTTGATCTCATATCCTCTTAACTATTGAGATGTACCATTCTGTGAGTTTATTCATTTAAAGCACAGTTTGTTCCAGCTAGGAGGGCGATGGGAACAGTGGTTCGATGACTGATTTAAAATAAGAGAGATAACATTGACGAATTCCAGTAACGCCCCAAAAGCTCAAACAACTGATGCAACAGCGCCATCCTTTCTTGCGCTAACTCCGCTTTTTCTTTTTCTAACACTGTTTATTGGTGCTGGAGTTTACTTTCAAAGCCAAGGTGTCGACTTTGCTTTTTACCAACTACCGAGCGTAGTTGCGATTCTGCCAGCGATTATCTTTGCGATACTGATCTCGAAGCAGAAACTGAATCAATCAATTGAGACATTTCTAGCCGGTATTGGTCACTCTAATATCATTGCAATGTGTATGATCTATCTGCTTGCAGGTGCATTTGCGGCAGTAGCAAAAGCAACAGGCGGTGTCGATGCCACTGTAGCCCTGGGCTTATCCCTTGTGCCTTCAAGCTTACTACTACCAGGTTTCTTTGTTATTGCTGCATTTATCGCTACCGCAATGGGTACTTCAATGGGTACGATTGCCGCTGTGGCGCCTATCGCCCTAGGTGTAGCCAACGAAGCACAAATTGATTTAGCCATTATGGCGGGCGCTGTTATCTCTGGTGCGCTTTTTGGTGATAACTTATCAATTATCTCTGACACCACCATTGCAGCCACACGAACTCAGGGCTGTGAAATGAAAGATAAGTTTAAAGAGAACCTTATCTTTGCTATTCCAGCATCAATTATCACTCTAATTATCTTTACTTTAGTTGGCCAAGGACAAGCTGATGTAGCAGCCCAAGAGATTGACTTCATTAAAGTCATTCCTTATCTCACTATTCTTTTCTTGGCAGTTGCAGGCCTTAACGTATTTGTTGTACTGACTGTGGGTATTATACTGGCTGGCGTTACTGGGCTACTGACCATGGACTACGGCGTTATTCAGTTTGGCCAAGATATTTACGCTGGCTTTGGCAACATGCAGGAAATTTTCATTCTATCTATGCTAGTGGGCGGCTTAGCTGCACTTATGCAGCAACAAGGCGGACTAGCCTTTGTTAGCAAGCAGATAGAAAAGCTGATTGCTCGATTCTCTAAAGCCAAAGGCGAAGCATCATGCCGCGCATCAGAGCTAGGCATGGCAGGCATTGTGGCAGCAACCAATACTTGTGTAGCTAACAACACAGTGTCAATTGTAGTGACTGGTGATATTGCTAAAGATTTAGCCCAAAAACATGGCGTAACACCAAAACGTGCTGCCAGTATTTTGGATATATTCTCATGTATTATCCAAGGCCTAATCCCTTATGGCGCACAAGCATTGTTGGTTGCGTCAACCTTCAGCTTGTCACCATTAGAAGTGGTTACTCACGCATGGTACTGCATGATCTTAGCAGTTGTCGCGGTACTGATTGTGGCATTTCGTAAACGTACATAAGCAAATGGTATCGGGGTAACGCCAGATCACAATGAGCAGCGTTAATACGCTGCTCATTGTTTATCTCCTAAAGTGCAAATAGCCGTCTGACTCTTTCAAAGCTATCTCCAAACGCAAAACTTCACGCAAAAATATGCAGCAGCATGTTCTGCATGCTTGTAAAGCTATATACCACACAAGCCACCGTTATTACTTTGTTTAATCCTTAAGCATGACTGCTAAGAACCTCATTACGCTTATTTTACCCTATTTTTCAGCGTATTCATTTCGGCAACAATTAGTGTATACATTATCCATTCAGTGTATCCTCATATCTTTATAGTCATTGATGCGACAGATTAAGATAGAGTTACGGAGTATAGAATGATAAGAAAGTCAGCGATTTTACTCGCCTCTGCAATGCTTACAGCATGCAGTACGACGCCTACAGCCCCGCAAACAACCAATGTTTCTATTGCAGATTATCAACGTGCTGAGCGCTTCTTACCAAAGAACGTTCATAAGATGGTCCGCAACCTGGCAGTTGAGCCTAACTGGATAAATAACAGCAGTAACTTCTGGTTCAGTGAAGTCGATTCCAAAGGTAATAACACTTATTACAAAGTCGAACCTGCAACAGCCCAAATATCGCTGCTATTTGATCATCAACAGTTAAAAACCAGTATAGAACATAATGAAAGTACAGCTTTCTACCTGAAGATTAACGCCATTGATGTTGATAGTAACCAGCTAACCATGCACTATAATAAGCAGGACTATCAATGCAGCCTACTCACCAGTGTTTGTGATAAATCTGTTGAAGCCGACACTCCGTCACTAGCCAACTATTCATCTCCAGATGGTAACTATGCGTTAAGTGTCAAAGATTGGAATCTATACTTAACTGATAACCGCAGTAACACCACTAGTCAGTTAACTTTCGATGGCACCGAAGGTTATCCCTACGCTGTGCAAAACCAAAATCCAAAGGCCTTTATCAATAAAGATCCTGCTAAGGTTAAGCAGCGACTCAGTGTCTACTGGGCACCAGATAGTAAAACCGTTTTGACCCACAGACTGAATCGTGAGAAGGTCGGTAAGCTGCATCTTATCCAATCAAGCCATGATCAAGGCCTGCGCCCAAGGCTTTACAGCTACTATTATCCGCTAGCAGGTGATGAGCATCTACCGACAGGAGATATCTACTCCATTGAAGTTGCGAGTAAAAAAGTCACCAAAGTCGTCGCTCCAGAGCTACAACAGACATATTACGGTGGACCGCTATGGGGCTGGTGGGAAAACAACAATCGATTCTACTTCTTCGAGCAAGCTAGAGCCAAAAAACGCATAAGCTTCCATGAGTACAACCCAGAAAACCATCAGGTTAGGTTAATCGTCGAAGAAAAGTCAGATAAATTCCTTGACCCGTGGGCACAAGATGCTTGGGTGTTACCAGAATCAAATGAGGTCATCTGGCCAAGTCAGCGCTCAGGTAAACAACAATATTACTTGTATGACCTGACTAGCGGCGAACTCAAAAATAAGATCACTCAATGTGATTGCTTCGTCAGAACTTACCGCGCACTAGATAAGAAAACACGCACACTATATTACGAAGCATCTGGTGGATTTGATGACCGCGACCCGTACCTGCGTCACCTTTATAAAGTAAATTTAGATGGCACTGCACACCAGTTACTGACACCTGAGCCGTTAGAGCATAGCGTTCGGATTGCACCTGATTTCAACTACTTTGTTGATATATCCTCCAGCGTTCAAACCGTACCTAGCAGCAAAGTACGTAGTACAGTCGACGGCAATGTGGTGATGACGGTTGGTAAACCTGATGTCAGTGAGTTGATGGCCACGGGTTGGCGCGCGCCAGAACCATTTGAAGTACTTGCGAATGACAACAAAACTAAGCTATATGGCTTGATGTATAAGCCGAGTAACTTTGACCCAAGCAAACAATACCCAGTGATTGATGCGACCTATACTGGACCGCATAATTTTTTCACGCCAAAATCATTCTGGAGCTACTTTCAACAAGCACAATCACTTGCTGAGCTTGGATTTGTCGTTATTAAAATGGATGGCCGCGGCACCAGTAAGCGCGACCGAGATTTCCACCTAGTTGCTTACGAGAATTTAGCTGCTGGCGTCGACGACCATGTGCAAGCCATTAAAGATCTCGCTAAAAAGCACAGCTACTTAGATGTTAACCGAGTCGGAATTTACGGTTTTTCAGCTGGAGGCTATGACACGGCGCAAGCGATGTTTAGGCATGCTGATTTCTTTAAAGTGGGCGTTGCTGCGTCAGGTAACCATGACTTTAGAATTGATAAAACAGGCTGGAACGAGATTTGGTTAGGCTATCCGGTTGCCAAGCATTGGGATGAACAAACCAACCTCAATATGGATAGCATTGCCAAGTTAAAAGGTAAGCTATTGTTGGCTCATGGAGAACTCGACGAGAACGTCAATCCAGCAGCAACCATGCAATTAGTCGATAAACTGATTAAAGCAAACAAAGATTTTGACTTAATGATCTATCCAAATCGCGATCACATCCTCAATAACAGCGACTATTTCGTCCGCAAACGCTGGGACTATTTTGTTGAACACTTGCTTGGCGCTACTCCCGTCAAAGAGTATAAATTTGAGGAGAAGTAACTCACTATAAGGCCACTAAATAGTGGCCTTTTACAATAAAACCTATAGCTTTTCGGTTAGGCTAACTTCAGCGATATAAGGTTGGTCACTACTTGGTAAGTCTTCCAGGCTAGCATTGGCATATTTTTTTAGTTTCTTTGAGCTCGTCGAACTCGCAACCATCTCTAGGTGAGCTTTATATCTGCCGTTAGCGCTTTTAGCTAACACTTTGCATAACCAAGACGTAGCATCGATCATCACAGAATCAGTACTATCCTTTTCCAACCAAATTCTATCGGCAATAAAATCAAGAACATCTGTTGAAAACCTATTTTGTTTGGCATAGTTTTTAGCTAAACTTCGCAACTCTGCTGCATCTGTAGTCATTAATTCTTGCTTAATACGTACTAGATGCGACTCCCCCTGCAAAGCCAATATTGCCTCATTAACAAAGTGTGCATTCCTGTCTTTACCTGGAACAGTATTAAACTCAATAGTTCCTATTTCATCGTAAGCGTAAATAACTTTAGCCCGACGCTGGGTAAAGAAATTGCCTTCAACAAAACTAATCTCACTGGGTTCACCTAACTTTTTTACAACAAACGCTGCACTTTCACCGGCACGAATATGTTCAAAATGTTGTAGTTTATTACGCTCTAACAATACAGTTTGAGGGTTATCAGCTAGCTTATTAATCTTAACCTTGCCATCATCTGCAGACGTTTCAATTATGTCCGAAACAATATTGCCATTCATATCTTCGATCCAAACTGCGCTATATTCCTGCGAAATTTTACCACCGACAAGATAATGATTATTTTTCAAAGGCGTAAACTCTACACTTCCCTCAACAATGTAATTATCTCCTGCGTTAACCATATAGCCAACTGGCGCAGAATGATGCACTTGCCCGATTAGATGAAATGTTTGCTTCTTAGCAACCACGAGCTCTCTAGAACCTCCTTTTCTCGCAAGCTCACTACCATAGCTGTATTTTTGACTCGTTCTGATTGCATTATTAATGCTTACTCCATTTATTCTATCTAGGTAGAAAAAGTGAGCTGAAGATCTAGATGCATTATCAATAGAGTCATCGATATAGGCGATCTCACCAATATAGTCTTTCGGCACGGTTGGCTGAGTCAATTGGCAGCCAGCCAGTATCACCATAGTGAGTACTGTTATTACCTTAATCATTGTTATTCCCTTTTAAATACCACAAGTACGGCATCATTTCCTTATCCATTAATCAATCACCCTAGATAGTATTTATTGAGCGAAATCCATACAAGCTTATTCAAGATAACCTAAAGAAAATTCAGCTACAGGCTCCCTAAACGATCGAGTAATATGTATTACTTAGATAAGATTCCGTCATAGCGAGTAACTTGAACAATACTCATATTCATTGCAAAGTGGCCCTGGTTTGATTAAAAACAGTGCACCATTGCAGCACTTTTTGTCATAATGAATTACCCGACTTATATCACTGCAAGGGATTTAACTTATGGCTCGCAAGCGCAAGTATGGAAGATAGAGCTAAATATCAATCGGTGCAGTATGATCTACACCGATTAGTCGTACTGACTATTTTCTTTGGGGCACTCATCGCCGCAACAGGCGTTTCCATCTCTGTTTGGGCTGAATACCAAATTATCGGTGATGCTGTTTTCAATCGCCGTTCTGATTTTCTAGGTGACTACAACAACGCTAAATTCGCCTTTGTGTTTAATATGGCACTGATGATAACGGGCATCTGTATCATGTTGGCAATGTTCGCCTTATATTCTCTTAAGCATGGGGCGTTTAGCCATAACCTTTCCCTTGTCGGTGGCTGGGTGGGAATGAGCGTATTATTAATAGGTATGTTTCCAATCAATTATTTGGAGATGCACCGCTTAGTATCGACCTGTTTTTTACTCGGCACAGTATTGATGTACTTTTTATGCATAACCGACAGATTCAGCCAACGTTCCATCTGCAAAGGACCTATTTTTATTTTAAGCATCCTGGGCTTTTTTACAGCATTAGCCCTAGTCATTCAACTCGATTGGAAAACCCTCGACTTTAGTCTCTGTGAACACCCTGAAAGCGCGCCTTGCTGGGTGGCAATTACCATGTGGATGCAAACCAATATTGTCATGCTATGGTGCTTATCTTTCGCTTGGACAGTGAGAAAAATAGCTATTCACAACTATTTCGAGTTATCTCAGCGTTATCTCGCTGGAGAGCAATAAACCACCATGAGGCTAGCAAAATACTTAGCACTTACAGGATACTGTTCTCGCCGCGCTGCAACGCGTTTAATAAGAGATGGCCATGTCATGTTCAATGAGCGTCTCGCCAACCATATTGATAGCGTTACCCTCATTGATACCCCTGACGGCCAAGACTGCCTAGAACAAATTGTTGTTGATGGTGAGCGACTTAAAGCCGTTGAAGCTAAAGCTTACTGGTTGTTTAATAAAGCCGTTGGCACCGACAGTCGCCTATTAGCCGACCTTCCGAATAGCCTGCTTCATCTGCTACCGCCATCACCAAGGCTGTACCCAGTGGGTAGGCTAGATAAAGACTCGCGCGGACTATTACTACTCACCAATGACGGTGAGTTAACGCATCAGCTAATGCACCCAGATTTTGGTCATAATAAGACTTATCACGTAAGAGTAGATCGCGATTTTGATGAAGCATTTTTACAGAAAATGGCTGCGGGTGTGAGTTATAAAGAGGTCACCACTCTGCCCTGCACTATCACTCGTTTAGCATCAGATAGCTATGAGATAATCTTAACTCAAGGGTTGAATAGACAGATCCGCCGCATGTCTCAAGCACTCGGGTTTAAGGTTATAGATCTAAAAAGAGTATCGATTCAAACGCTAGAGCTGGCTGACCTCGCTGAAGGTGAGATGCGCCCTTTAAGTCAAACTGAATTAGGCAAACTGCAGACTTCAATAGCCCCCAACTAAAGGTCTATCATCAACCTTGGATCTCGCAGGCTCAAATCGACTTTATCAAGTTTATGTCCCAGCCCGGTTAAGTCAGTTAGGTAAATACAACTGCGCTTAATTTGCAATAACTGTTCTTTTTCCAGTTGTTTAATAACCTCATTAACTCGCTGACGAGCAATACCGGTTATTTGGCTGATTTGCTGTTGAGATATCGACACTTTAGGTGTCTCACCACGTAGCAATGGAATATGGGCTGCAAGCTCCAAAAGCAGATACACCACCCGCTTTAACTTATTCTCACTCATCATCAACTGTGACTGCAGCCACTTAGTTTTAGACTCCAGCGACAACGAATGAAACCACTTATAGATCTCAACGTTCTCTTGAGCAAGACGGTGTAGATCGAAATTACTGAAATGGATAAGAGTTACCTCATCAATTCCGGTAATAAAAAATGGCGTATAAGACGAGTTACGACTGTCATAATTACCAAACCAATCCCCTTTACCCATCACGATATTGTTGACGGTTTTAAGATTCGGAGTTTGCAGGCAAATTGTTACGGTGCCTTGTGCCACAAAGCTGGCGCCTTGATGCGCAATCGTCGCACCGTCCATCTCACTCGCTTTCAATTGCGTTTTAAGCTGGGCAATCGATAACAACTTTTCAGTCAAACCTGCTGAAAGTTCTGTATTCCAGTGGAGTGCCTTTAGCAGCGTAGAGTCAATCAAATTATTACCTTAAACAGATGAGTTACCCAGGGTTAACTAGCCCTATTATGGCATATTGAGACTGACCACAATGACGTAATTCACCAACAAGAAAACCGTCCACAGTGAACGGTTAGGCCAATGATAGCCTCAATGTTGATTTATCATTTCAAAAATCGAATACGCTAATCAGCTACAGCCTATCAGCGAATTTCTTGCATTTATGTAGTGGTAGCAACCAAGCCTTATTTTTCTCTTTTACAAAAGCCTTAATATAGTCACCACTTATTTTATCTCGGCCTATCTCATCAGCCTTAATTTTAAGCCCCAGCGCCTTCAACTTATATCCTTTAGTGTCTTTGAGCTTTAATGCACAAACTTCATATTTAGCGGCAAAGGACGCCGCTACTTTTTCATCAAAACTCGCTGCGCAATTAAAAGCCAACATCGCGAGTACTAAGACTAAAAACTGTTTCATTTTACCACCTGTAAGAACCCTAGAATTAGCTGTTCAATCACCTTGGCAGCTAAGAGTATTTTCGATACAGCTCAGGGTACGGTTTTTCAAACAAAATGAATGTCCGTCATCGGACAAACCTATAACGATACTGCCGACTTTAACGTTATTAAACGCGATTAAACTGACTTTACATGCCACTGATTCCAATGGCCTGTGGTAAATGCTGAACAGAATAGGCCATGCCACCGCGGCATTCGTAAGTCCATTAACAGCAGATGTCCCATCGGAAGCGTTAGGCTATTTCGAATAAGTACGAGGGCGACAACTTCGTCTGGGGTACAGAGGGATGACTCTTATGAAATCAAGAGCGTGGCATAAGCTCTTTGCCCTTGGCTCAGGTGTAGCTTGATATATTTGCGGTTCCAATGACCTGCGATCGGCGCATGTGCAGATACGACCGTGACGCGCAGCAAGTCCGTCCATGGAAGCTCGCCATGACATCCATGTCATGGATGGTCACAGCCATATCTACACTGGGTTAGAAAGGCGCGAACTTGCGGTATTTCAGTTTTCAGTTTTATGCTAAAAATTAACGGCGCTCTCAGTTAGCACTGGAGTAAAGATAAAAAGCTGAGCTCGCAGAAGCTAATCTCCCCCGTTGGAAATTTCGCTTTTAAAATTTCGCCGGGGCGCTGAGGGATTGACTCTTATGAAATCAAGAGCGTGGCATAAGCTCTTTGCCCTTGGCTCGGGTGTAGCTTGATATATTTGCGGTTCCAATGACCTGCGGTCGGCGTATGTGCAGATACGACCGTGACGCGCAGCAAGTCCGTCCATGGAAGCTCGCCATGACATCCATGTCATGGATGGTCACGGCCATATCTACACTGGGTTAGCAAGCGCAAACTTGCTGTATTTGAGTTTTCAGCTTTATGCTAAAAATTAACGGCGCTCTCAGTTAGCACTGGAGTAAAGATAAAAAGCTGAGCTCGCAGAAGCCAATCTCCCCCGTTGGAAATTTCGCTTTTTAAATTTCGCCGGGGCGCTGAGGGATTGACTCTTATGAAATCAAGAGCGGGGCACAAGCGCTTTCCCCCTTGGCTCGGGTGTAGGCGAAGCGCCACGACCTTTATCAAACAGAGTTTGATTACCTAAAGCACTGCATCAAACCATTAATTCAGCTTATATTATCTTTTCAGAAACGTTTGATATCCTCGTAACTTGCAATAAAATATAGCAATAATCAAAAATGTGACTTAGCTCTTACGGCATGCGCACAATTCTAAAAGAGTTTCAAAAACTCAGTTTAATTTAGATTAAGACTAAAAGTCAGAGGGATGTACCTTGTATTCAGAAAACGAAGAGCAATTGATATCTATACTAGCTAAGTACTTCATTGAAAATGGTACTGAGATGTCGATAAGTCGCTTGAAGAAATTAAATGAATATTCAGATAAGTCTTTTAAAAAACTACACGACTTGAGCCTAGTAAGATACGTATCACGCGATGATATCGAAATTTCACCTTCACTAGTAATTGAAGCAGAAAGGCTCAAACAACCTGTAAATCACTTTGAAGAGGCAAAGTCATGGTGGTTCAGCAAAAAATGGGCTGTAGTTTTAACGATAATATTCGTCCTTCTACCAGCCATTAAAACTTACATCGATATTATTAGTTATATATTTCAATAACCTAATTAATCAGTTATTGATGAGTAGAGCTCTCCTATCGTTCATGGCACCTAAGATCAAAAAAGCCGAAACACTTTCATGTTTCGGCTTTTGCATCAAAAGGCTAACTAATCATAGCAAAAATGATTAATGCACAACTTCCATCTCTTCAAGCAAGTTATCTGCATGATCCAGATACTTCATCACCCAAAGCATATAACGGCTGTCAACTTGGATAGAGCGGTTAGTTTCAGGATCGTAACCCCAATCACCAATGATACTCTCGTATACACCGTCAAACAGTAGACCGACTAACTCAGCACGACCATTCAATGTTGGCGAACCTGAGTTACCACCTGTGGTATCAAGCGTCGATAGGAAGTTAACTGGCACAGAATCTAGCGACTTAACATAGTAATCGCCGTACTGCTTGTTAGCGATAAGCTCAAGTTGCTTCTTAGGCGCATCGAATGGAGCAACACCTGTGTCTTTGGCTAAGATACCTTCAAGACGAGTAAATGGTACTGCTTGCAGACCATCTTCAGGTGAGTAACCTTTAACATGACCAACTGTTACCCGCAGGCTAGAGTTTGCATCAGCATACACTGGCTTACCTTGCTCTTGGTTATAAGCAATGATGGCGTCCATATATTGTGGGCGTACCTTCATTAAATCACCAGCCAGCTGTTTCTCAGCCTGCTCACGTTGCATACGCTCTGCATAAGTCGCAACTGCGTATTGAATGAATGGATCTTTAGACTTTTTAAAGTCAGCAACTGACTTATCCATCCATGCTAAACGCGTGTCTTTATCTGACAGCTTAGTGTTGGCATACATCTTATCTAGCGTTTTATTAAACTTAGCCATATCGAACTTGTTACCAATACCACAGGCTTTATCAAACGCAGGTAAGCGCTGATCTTTTGGTAGTGCGGCATAACGGCTAATTAGGTCTGCGAGTATTGCTTTATCAACACTGGCAGCATAACGGCGCTCAATACGCTCCATACCAGAGGTAAAGCGAGTCATATCACGCTCTTGATAACCTGGTTCACGCTGCATATCTGGTAACGTTTTTTCATTGGCTAAACGATACAAACGGTTAGCTGTGCTCATCATAGTGCTGTAACCCATATAGCCCAGCAGTAAATCACGTTCTTGACCTTGTTGACCTTTAGCAATTAGCTTGTCCAATTGTGCCAATACTTCGCCGTATTTAGCTTGGCGTTTCTTATCAGCTTTAATCCAATTAGCTAAGTCCTGCTCTAGTCCTTTACGGTCATCAAGCATGGTTGATTTACCGTAGAACTCAATCATAGAGGTGAAGTTTTTAGCGTAGTTAGCTAGACCTGCAATCGCGCTTTCATACTTAATGCGCTCATCGCTGCCCTCTGGCGCCGTTTCTTTGATGATCTCAATAATGCGCTCACGAAGAATTTTTCCCTCTGGGTAAGCCCATTCAAACTGGTTTTCGACTTCATTCGCGGTGCGATAACGATTCGTACGGCCAGGGTAACCCGCTACCATCACGAAATCGCCATCACTAACGCCTTTCGCTGATACTTTTAAGAAGCTTTTTGGCTCGTACGGCACGTTGTCTTTGCTGAAATCAGCTGGTTTACCGTCTTTGCCAACATAGGCACGATAAAAAGAGTAATCGCCAGTATGACGTGGCCACATCCAGTTATCGATATCACCACCGTATTTACCCACACTCGCTGCAGGGTTATAGGTTAGGCGTACGTCACGAATTTCCATTTGCTTGACTAAGTAATACTCAAGACCACCATGGAAACTGTAAACCTGACAGCGGTAACCATCTTCTTTTTCACACTCAGCTACTAGCGCTTTTTCTTTTTGCTCTATGCCTTTATAGAAGTCGTTACCCACTTTACTCATCTGGCCTGACTTAACATCGTCGGTCACATTAGTGACGGCTTCGGTAACATAGATACGAGAACCCGGCGTAGCAGGCAACTCTTCAGCAAAGCTTTTAGCTAAAAAGCCATCTTTGAGTAAATTTTTCTCTGGCGTTGAGTTGTATTGAATTGAACCATAAGCACAGTGATGGTTTGTTACCACTAGGCCTTTTGGTGAGACAAATGACGCTGTACAGCCGCCAAGGCTGATCACGGCATTCATTGGAAATTCTGTTAGTTTTGAAATCGAGTTAACATCGATCTCTAACCCTTTTGCCTTCAGTTCGTCTGCCATTGCAGGTAACTGATAAGGCTGCCACATACCCTCGTCAGCAATCGCACCAAAAGAGGTCGCCATTGCTGCAGCTGTCAAAAGCCATGTCTTCATGTTGTTAAGTCCATTTTTAATATTTTTAGGATTATTATTTTAATTTTGTGTTTATTGCTAGCGATTGTTGCTCTCTCGCAAAGCGAGATACAAAAAAGCCGAGCCCAATATTTATATATCGATGCTCGACTTTATCACAAGATGTTAGCGAATAAACAGACTCCAAACCTATCATCTGTAAAGCTAACGTTGCATTTCGGCTTTATCTATAGAGCAACCCATAGCTGCGCGGCAATAATCCCCACACCCAGCACACCAGCAACACTAAGTGCAGCGCTACCGCCACTCACTTGGTAGCCGCCCAAGTTTTGCTTACGCTGGCCAAGAGCCATAGCAATTGGCAGGAAGATGATCATCACAACCAGTGGAATAGCAGCGAAGCCGAGCACTTGGAAGAAGCCATCAGGGTAGTAAAGCGCACATAAAAGTGGTGGTATAAAGGTCAATAACCAAGTTTGCGCACGGCCTAAGACGTTGTCTTTAGCACGCGTAAGCTCAGCCACATAGTCAAACAGGCTCATTGTCACACCGAGGAACGACGTTACCAATGCAAGATTTGCAAACAGATCAATAAACTGCTGCAAAATAGCAGAGTCAGCCACGCCCTGCAGTGCTGTTACCAATAGCGGTAATGAGCCTTCAAAGCCATAAACAGTCTTACCACCTAATGTACCAAGCGTCACCATTAACCATAGGATATAACACACTAATGGAATGGTTGAACCAATAATAAGTACCTTACGTAGTGAGATTGCATCGCCATCTAAGTAACGCACAATTGTCGCGATACAGACATGGAAGCCGAAAGAGGTAAACACAATAGGAATAGCTGCTAGCCATAGATTAGTTAAATCACTACCTGCAACGATTCCAGCGGTCGAGTTGTTCATCAGCAGATTCATATCCACTTCAGGAAGCAGATAAGCTACAACAATAACCAGTAGTGCGATCATCGATGTAAATAGAACTCGAGAGACTTTATCAATCCAACGTACACCGACTGCAATAAAACCACCAAAAATCGCAGTAAATAACAGTACCGCCAGCTGGTTATCCATCTGCATACCAACCAGTTCCATCTTAGATTCAAGCAGCGACGAACCGCCCATCAGATAGACCATGGTTAATGCGAACAGCAAGCTTAAAAATGAGCCACCTTGTATAAGTTGCCCAAATTTACCTAAGGTTTTACCGGTAATCGCATGCACGTTTAGGCCTACGCCTGCACGTAAATTGATCTCAAGCATTAATAAAGAGGTGTAGATAGATACGCCCCAGATGACTACCAGTAACAGTAGTGCAGGGATAGTACCGAGTGATGCAGTAGCAAGTGGCAATGCCAACATACCACCACCAATTGCTGTTCCAGCTACAATGGCGATAGAGCCAAGTATTTTTGAGTTCACAAAATTGTCCTGTTAGATTTTATAATTTATTTTTGGTAGGTCAGATTTAGAACGACTTTGAGGGAGAGATATTTTCGCAAGTTAACAATACTATTAACAGCCCCCAATCGAATCTGGTCATCATCGACCTTACGATTCCAATTGGCCCCAACGGCTTAGTTAAATAATACGGATATTCACCTTATCAACTTTGCCACTGAGGCTTGATAAATCGCGGGCAATATCGATAAGATTGTTTCATTACGACTCTTTCTCTAAAAAATGACTGTTAGCGACATTAACAGCTACTAACCCCATCGGCAAGCCATCTGCATAGCATAAAATCAACTTAATACTTATCGACAATAAGGCTGTAAAGCCTTAGTAACACTTAGTTTACGTTTCACTGTTTTAGCTCAAAAATGAGGCATCGGTTGCCTTTTTAACATTGAAGTTAGCCCCATTATCACTATAATGCTCGGCTCTGCTTCAGGGGAGTAGCTATCAATCGCAGTAACTGATTTACATCGATTGAGTAAGTATCAACATAATTGGCCATATGCCATGGTACTTATAGTTAGTGACAGTCGTCATTAACCCAGCAAGACCTGAGCACAATGCCACTCATTTTAGGGAGGGGTGTATTGTGCTTGGAATTTTGCCTCCCTAATATATACCCGGACTACCTGAAGATGCTCGTTTCAGAGGCATTGTGCCAGTTCAATTCTAGGCGCATTGACGTAGAAATGGTTATTCCCTTTTAAGTGAGTGCAACAACGAAGTGGGCTGGCACAAAGCCTTCTGCGATGGGTTTTAATGGACTTTACTCTGCGTTATTGATTTTACTAAGGGAACGACCATTAATCATAATCAATGCCTTGATTAAAGCCCATTGAATTCCCACTGAATCCTGCATCTTCAAGTAGAGCGGGTATATGTAATCAATTCAGTGTTGTTACATCATTCGTTATCGGAGCAACAAAGCACTATTTTTAACAATGCTATAGACACATTAGCCGACAATACCTAGCTCTCTTTGTTTGAACTGAGCGCCTGATACTTCAACTATCTTACGACAAGCGTCAATATCGACCTCTGCAAGCCCATTTATCGCAGAGACCTGAACATCAGCAATGTAGTGTGGTGCGAGCTTGATAAACTCGAGTAGGGCGGCATAAGCACCTTTTAGTTTAGGCTGGCAATGTACTAGATAAGCAGATTCAGTATCTGCGTTAAGTGAAATAGACAGGCTGTCTACGCACTTTGCTAGGTCAGGTAAAATATTGCGCCGATGAAAGAGGTTACCAAGTCCATCTGTATTGACTCTTACTTTGCCGCCACGGGCTTTAATTTCCGTGGCGACGCTTAGAAGAGTGGCTAAGTTGAGGGTCGGCTCACCATAGCCGCAAAATACATATTCGTCGAAGCTAGATGTGTCGCCCAGCAGTGCAATCACTTGCTCTGCACTTGGTTGGTTCTCTAGGGCTAGCTGATACTGATGAACTTGCTTACTGCCGTTGTGCTTAGGACAGAACTGACAGCGTAGAGTGCACCTACCTGTGATATTGAGATAGCGGCTATTGCGAATATCGTAAACAAGTGTGGCAGCAGATTGGGTCATTTTGATGATCACTAGCAAGAGAGATAGTTAGCATAACCAATGGTGACGACTAATTCTGTTTGCTGGATCGAGTATTGGTGTTTTTGTTCAGCCATAAAAAAGGAGGCCAGTGGCCTCCTTGTAAAACGCAACAACCAGCTGTTAGTTAGAGGTCTGCTCTACTTTTATCGCTGTTTCAGTTTCCGCTTTTGGTTGCCACCACCATCGGTAGAATCGGCTTGATACCTTTTTTATATCATCAAGAACAATATAAAGCAGCGGTACTAAAATCAGTGTCACCACAGTAGAGAACAAAATACCAAATGCTAGAGATGCTGCCATCGGGATGACAATTTGAGCTTGTAAGCTCTTCTCAAGCAAGATAGGGACTAGGCCTACAAAGGTGGTTAACGAGGTTAAGATAATTGCTCTAAAGCGATAACAACCAGAATCAACAGCCGCTTTAATGATTGAATGCCCCTCAGCACGAGCACGGTTAACAAAATCAACCAAGATCAACGAGTCATTCACCACCACACCGGCAAGCGCCACGATGCCACATAAGCTCAAAATACTCATGTTAAGGCCTAAGATGAAATGGCCAAATAGTGCGCCAATCATACCGAATGGGATCACTGACATGATAATCAATGGCTGACTATATGATTTTAGCGGGATAGCCATCAGAGCATAGATTGTAAATAGCGCAAAGAAGAAGCCTTGTAGCAAACTAACTAATGCACTTTGCTCATCAGCGCTGCCACCATCTAATGCAGTCGATATGCTTGGGTATTTCTGCGACAGCATCGGCAAGAAGTCCGTTTGGATCTCTGACACGACTTTTGAAGGCTCAACCTTGTTGGTGTTGGCATTGGCGGTAATGGTGATAGCCCGGCGCCCATCAACGCGAGTGATCGAAGAGTAAGAATCACCTAGCTCAAGCTGGGCAACATTAGCAAAAGGCACTGCTACACCAGTTGGAGTTCGGATCAACATATTTTCTAAGTGACCAATGGTGCGACGCTGCTCAAGAGGGTAGCGCACCATGACTTTCACTTCTTCTTTGTTACGTAAGATCCGCTGCGCTTCGTAGCCGTAGAAACCATATCTGACTTGGCGGGCAAGATCCGACAGCGTTAATCCTAGCGCTTCGGCTTCAGGCTTGATCTTTAATTTGATCTCTTGGCTGCCAGAGGAGAAGTTGTCGGCAATATCATAAACACCTTCATAACTTCTTAACTTCTGTTTTAGCTCTGTTGAAGCTAAAGACAACTGCTCAAGATCGCTGGAAGTTAACCTAAAGGATATGTCTCCTCCAGCGTCATTGGTACTGGCATTAATGTTGAGTTTTTTAACCGCTAATAGCTCCGGTAGTTTTTCTCGCCATGCAGTGGCAATGGTTTCACCATCAACATCGCGCTCTTCACCCTTAGTGAGTTCAGCAAAAATAAACGAAGAGGTGCGTGAGCTCATATTGATAAAGCTATGTTTCACCACTGGGTAACCTAGCTTAGCCTCCATATCATCATTCATCCGATACAGCGCTTCTTCAACTTCTTGCACGACTTTTAGCGTGTTTTCCTCTGAGCTGCCCTCATCCATCTCAATATTTACCTGAATGAAATCAGATGGAATATTTGGGAAGAACACCCAACGCACCTGACCACTGACGACCAATGCGATAGACAGAATCAGTACCCCAGTAAACACTGCAACGGTGTTATATCGTTGCTTAATGCAACGCTCTAAAAATGCACGGTAGTTGTTATGAATAAAGTACTGCACTTTGTCATTCAAACCAGCTTTGAGCTTGCCGAAGTATCCCAGCTTAGCGCGAGGCTTAGGTGGCTTCATATGCGCCAAGTGAGCAGGCAGAATAAGCTTTGATTCAACCAGTGAAAATGCTAAACAGAGCACGACTACCATGCCGATAGATTTCCAGATAATCCCCTGTGGGCCAGAAACCATCAACATCGGCATAAAGGCGGCTATGGTGGTTAATACCCCAAAGGTTGCTGGCATGGCGACTTTCTTGGCGCCTCTGACCACATTATCCAGTGAGTGGCCATGCCGCTCTATTTCACTATAGGCACTTTCGCCAATGACAATGGCGTCATCCACCACGATCCCTAGCACCAGAATGAATGCAAACAGCGTAAGTAGGTTAATCGACAGCGAGAAAGGTTCGATTGGCATGACAAGCATTGCGCCCAAGAAACAAACGGGTAGGCCTACCATGACCCAGAAAGCGAGTTTGATCTCTAGGAACAGTGCCAAAATGAAGAACACCAGTAAAGCACCATAAAACATGTTGGATAACATCATGTTTAATCGGCCTTTGAGATAATGGGTTAAGTCGCCCCACGTATCGAGTTTGGCGCCTGTAGGCAGGTCTGCTCGTTTAGTCTCAATATAGCTTTTGACTTGGGCAGAGATATCCAATGCGTTTTGATCGTCAACACTGAGTATTTCGATAATCGCGGCAGGCTGGCCATTAAAGCGGGTGTACTCTAAACGCTCTTCAAAACCATCATTGATGTTGGCCACTTCTGGCAACATGACTCGGCTACCATCAGGGCGAGTACTGACGACTATTTGTGAGAAGTCTTCTCCTGTGTACGCCTGACCTTTAGTGCGCAGCAAGATATCGCCATCTTTCGCACGAATAGAACCACCAGGTAAATCAATAGAGGAGTTTTGTACTGCTGTCGCGACCTGCGAGAAGGTGAGCCCATATTCACGTAGCTTATCTTCAGACAGTTCGATGCTTATCTCATACTCACGCACACCAGTCACTTGGGCACGGGTTACAGCAGGCAAAGCCGTCACTTCGTCGCGAATAGTTTTTGCTAACTCTTTCATATCTTCGAGAGTTTGATCACCATAGACGGAGATCCAAATAACGTTATTTTCAGGTTTAATACGGACGATATTGGGCTTTTCGATATTGACCGGGAAGGTCGAGATAGCATCTATAGCCAGTTTGACTTCATCGAGGATATCTTGCGGATCATGGCTATCTTCAACTTCAATACTAACAGAGCCAACGCCTTCACTCGCGATTGAGGTAACCTTCTTGATGCCATTAATATCTTGGATCGCTTCCTCGATCTTAATATTAATTCCCTCTTCAATCTCCTGAGGCGCTGCGCCAGGGTAGGCGACTGAGATATTGAGGTAGTTAAGTTCAAAAGTTGGGAAGATCTCTTTATTAATAATAACCGTGCTAAATAGCCCGCCTATTAATAGGATCCACATTAATAGGTTTGCTGCGACGTTATTTTTAGCAAACCAAGCGATAATACCTTTTTCTGTGGCCATTATTGGTCACCTGCATTAGCGAGTTGTTCTTCGGTTGTCGATTCATCAGCACTTTCGATTGTTGAGCTGCTGTCATCACCTAAAATTTTCACGAGTTGGCCATCTTCTGGGTTACTGAGATTAGTCATGGAGATGCGCTCACCGCTCGCTAAGCTATCTTTGATATAGACGTTTTCTAGATCTGTACGGACAATATTAACTTCTCGTACTTCAACACTGCTTGCATCTGTGATCAAAGTGACTTTGCCATGGCGCACTAAGTGGCGTGGTAGTTTAACAATACCGTCGACAGTACGGCCTTTGATGATAGCAGTGACAAAGCTGCCGTATTTAAGTGGTAGTTGTCCTTCAACCTTAGCGCTGCGAAGGTAAGGATCTTTTACCTCTGCAACCAAGTACACCATGCGGTTTTCTGCATCGATCACTCCTTCGCTGCGGATGATTTTACCCGTCCAAGTCACTACTTTGCCTGCAAGATCGGCGCTTAAGGTCACTTCAGTGTCTGGGTTATCTACCGACTCCAAGTAGGCTAAATCGTTATTTGACAGTGGTAGACGGATTTCTGCAATGCGAGTGTCGTAAAGCTCACCGAGGTTTGTACCTAAAGTCACATACTGACCTAAGTCGACATTGCGGGCCTTTATAATGCCATCAAAGGGAGCGCGTATTATGGTTCGTTCAAGATTACGTTCAGCTCGTGCCAAGGCAGCTTGCTGGAATTTAACGTTGGCTTGCTCTTGTTTAAGTTGGGGTAAACGTAAGCCTAACTCTGGTGGAATACCGCCGTCGTAGCCCTTCCAATCATTTTTAGCCACTTCACCCTTAGCTTGTTCCTCTTCGAGAGCAGCTTTGGCTTGAGCGAGTGAAGCTTGCGCTTGCATTAAGTCAGCTTCGTAATCAGAAGGCTCGATAACTGCCAGCTCTTCGCCTTTTTTAACTACGCCGCCAGCAACAAATTTATTTGAAATATTGAGCATGCGACCTTGTACTTCTGTCACTAGCTGGGTTTTATATTTCGGGCTAACAACGCCGTATGAAGGGAGGTTGAGAGAGACCGTTTGCTGTTGAACTTCCATGATGTCAACAATTGGGATCGGTGCTTCATCTGCTTTTTGCTCAGGTGCTTCTTTAGTGCTAATAAGTACTTGTGCTGCAACAATAAAGAGAATAAGAATAAATAGTGGGGAAGCCCTTCGAATTATTTTTTTTATCATTATGAGTTCGCTTTTCCATGTAATGCATTTCCTATCGGCTAAATTACCAGACTAAGCGTTGAGGAGATATGATTTTTTGTAAATAAAATGTTTCAATTTATGGCGTTAGCGATAGATATTAGAAAAGGAGCCAAGTGAGTGGCATAAGCGCATTCGCGCTGGAAAATGCTGCAGGAAACAAAAAAGGACCACCAGAGGTGATCCTTTTAAAAGAGATTAGAAGTCATTCTTATACTGCGTAGTATGAAATGTTACTTCTTTTTCTTCTTGTTTTTCTTACTGAATGTTTTGCCTGTGTCTTTAACTTTCTTCTTCCCTGGCGGCTTCGCCTCTTTGTTCTTCGGGCGAAGATCTTTGACAAAACGGCGCTTAAGCGGTTGCTCAATGTAGCGCTCAATCTTACCAACTACACGAATATCATGGGCTTCAACCAAAGATATTGCCGTTCCCTTAGCGCCGGCACGGCCAGTACGTCCAATACGATGAACATAGGTATCAGCAGAGCGTGGCATGTCGAAGTTGATCACGTGAGTGATATCGTCAACATCGATGCCACGGGCAGCAACATCGGTCGCTAACAGCACATTGACTTCACCTTTAGTGAATCGACCAAGGGCTTGGAAGCGAGCCTTTTGCTCCATATCGCCGCGCATGAAGCTACAAGTGATCCCTTGCTTTTGCAGCAGGCCATCTAGGCTTGCTACTGCCTCACGTGTTTTGACAAACACAATGGCACGTTCAACTTCTTCTTGCTGCAAAATAGCGCATAGCAGGGCAAACTTATGCTCTCTATCATCTGCGATATGAACCCACTGGTGGATCTTAGCTTTTTCGCTGCGTGGTGCTTCAGCTTCAAGCTTGACTGGGTTGGTTAACAGTTGGTGTGAGAAACGACCCACATCGCTACCTTCAAGTGTTGCTGAGAACAACATGGTTTGCTTACGGCCAACCGATTCAATCGCGATAGTTTCAACAACGGCAGAAAAGCCCATGTCTAGCATGCGGTCTGCTTCATCGATAACTAATACTTCAACCTCTTCCGCATTGAACAGGCCTTTATCGAGGTATTCCATCAAGCGGCCAGGTGTAGCCACTAAGATATCGACGTTTTTCTTTAACGCTTCTTCTTGAGGAGCGTAAGGCACGCCGCCGGTGATGATGCTGATATCGAGATCTAAATCTGTCGCCAAGTGAGATGCATAGCGGTGGATTTGACTGGCAAGCTCACGCGTTGGTGTTAGCACTAACACTCGGGCTTGGCCGCCGAAGCGACGTGGGAAGTCGATAATATGCTGCAGCGCTGGAAGTAAGAAGCTCGCAGTTTTCCCTGTTCCTGTTGGTGCGCGAGCAAGAATATCTCTTTGCTCCATCGCTACAGGTATTGTTTGTTGTTGTATCGTAGTGGGCTTGTTGTGGCCCATTGCTTTCAGTGACTCTAACAAACAAGGGTCAAGCTGGAGATCTTCAAATTGCATGCGTGGCATCTCAATAAATAACAGCCGAACATTATAAAGGTTTCAACCCAGACTTGAAACGATTAGATCGCCAGATCGCTATAGCTTTAAATAAAAACTTTTACTCAACTGTATAAAGTCATCGCTGTACTGGCCATCTGCTTTGCGGATCACCAAGTTTGAGACTGATGGGGTTGTAGTTTGATTGGCCAAGTTTGAACGACAAGGTGTGATGAGTAGTAATTGTCGATGGGGGCTTTTACCTTCAACACTGGCAACTAACACTGCATGTTGGCAGGTGAGCTGGTGTTGCTCAAGTTGCTGCAGTAGTTGATTTGCGCCAGCAAGCGGCAATATAAGGCTTGCCTGACCAGTAGGGCTTAATAACGAACTGATAGCTGCCAATAGCTCGTCAAAACTTAAGCTATCGGTATGGCGGGCAGTCGCTCTTAAAGCACTGCTAGATTGGGGGCCATTATCAAAATAGGGTGGGTTACAGATGATATGATCAAAGCTGTGTCTTGTGGCTATTGTGCAATATTGCTGAATTGAACAGGTTAACAACATCAAGCGATCAGCCCAAGGGCTTAGGCTGAAGTTATTCTGGCAATCAAGCGCCGCACTCTCATCAAGCTCTATAGCGGTGATATTTGCCATGCTGCGCTGGGCGGCCATTAGGCTTAGTAAGCCACTACCTGCGCCGATATCGAGAATCTTTTTGCTACCAGATAAAGGAGCCCAGGCGCCGAGTAGTACCCCGTCGGTGCTGACAGGCATGCCGCAGCGGCGATCTTCGATATGAAATTGTTTAAAGCTAAAAGGCATGGAATTTACAGGCTTTGGGTCAGTGAAATTATTGTACGCTAATTTATTACGGTCAGTAACAGGCATATTTGCTTGCATCTCTGCAATTTTTAAACGCTGAAGGTAAGTGTTTACTCGCGATTGAGAGCTAGCTAGAGCAACCATTGAATGTTTCTTGCTTATATGACAAATGCGTTGAATGTAAGTTATGGAATCAAGCTGTTACTTGATTGTTATCATTTGTATCGAGTCTGGCGATTATTAGGTGTCGATTCTTGTTAAATAGCTGTGACTCTGATAATAGTATGGCCCTCCTAGTAGGTTCAGAGCCTATTTTTAGGGACGGTAAACCAGTTTTATAGCAATTTCAGTGTTCATTTATTCGCTGCTGTTCATAAACTCGCCAAGCTTAGGTCGTATTTACCACTGGGTTGTGTAAACCAAATATTACACACTAGATTTTGTCATTCTAAAGTGGTGCCATTGAGGCCTAATGACATGAAATTGTTAATTATAAAAATTATTGATGGGGCATAAAGTGCAAAATAATCAAATGAGTATTGCAGATACGTTAGGGTTAGGTTTCATGACCTTCGCGTTCTTTTTAGGGGCGGGTAACCTTATTTTCCCACCACTTGCAGGCTTTCTCGCTGGCGAGAATATGACATTAGCTATGTTTGGCTTTCTTGTCACCGCAGTAGGCCTACCCTTGATTACTTTGATTGCTGTTGCGAAAGCAAACGGTAAGATTATGGATCTGTTGCCTCCAATCGCTGCGACCACTTTAGCTGTGGCTATTTTCATTATCATCGGCCCAGCTTTTGCTGCACCGAGAACTGGGTTAGTAGCATTTGAAGTTGGCTTCAAACCATTTTTAGAAAATGCAGATGCAACCTTTGTGCTTGCTGGCATTACTTTCACTACGGCTCAACTTATCTATACGCTGGTCTTTTTCGGTATCTCCATGGTATTTGCACTGTATCCAGGAAAGCTACTCGATAACGTAGGTAAGGTATTAACACCAATTCTTATTTTATTACTTGTTGGTCTTGCGGCCACAGTAATGATCCTTCCTGGCAGCCCTGTTGAAGCGGCAGTTGGTGACTACCAAACGAATCCGTTAACTAAAGGTATTTTGGAAGGCTACAACACCATGGACACCTTAGCCTCGCTAATCTTCGGTATTTTAATTATCGACATTTTGCGCAAAAAAGGTATTACAGAGCCTAAAGCACAGACAGGCTATTTAGTGAAAGCCGCTCTTATTGCTGCTGCGGGTCTAGCGTTTGTTTACATCGCGCTATTTTACTTAGGTGCTACAGCGGGTGATTTGGCCGCAGGTGCTGAGAATGGCGGGGTGATTTTAACCAACTATGTCACTCATGAGTTTGGTACGACTGGGTTAGTGTTATTGGCGACCGTTGTTACACTCGCTTGTTTAACTACTGCTGTAGGTCTTATTAGTGCCTGTAGTGAGTTCTTTAATGAACTACTACCTAAGATCTCATACCGTCGTTTTGTTGTGCTATTAAGTGTTATTTGTGCAACGATTGCTAACGTTGGTCTTTCTCAGCTTATTAGCATCAGTATTCCAGTATTGATGACCGTTTACCCGGTTGCGATAGCTTTGGTTGCGGTAACGTTCCTAACTGAACGTTTTGCAAAACCAGAAGCCGCTCATCGAATCGTGCTTAGCGTGGCGTTGTTCTTCGGTATTATTGATGGCATTAAAGCAGCCGGTGTTGATGTGAGCGTATTTAACTTTATGCCATTACACGCTGAAGGTATGGCTTGGTTACTCCCTACCGCGATCGCGATTGCCGCTTGTTTAATGATGAAGAAACAGCAAGCGACAGTAGCAGTTAGTTAAGCCAAATAGCTGCTATGCTCAGGTGAGATAGCATCTGCAAGCTTTATAACATATTATAACGGCGATGAATTTCTGATTCATCGCCGTTTTTATATTTGAATTAAGGAAGCCACTTTAGGTGCCTGCTGAATATATCCCTGATAGTGCAATTGATCTGTTTCTTGACCATTTATGGTCAACTAAAGGCTTGAGTGACAATACCTTAAGCGCCTATCGTACAGACCTGCGCCATTTTGACCGTCACCAACAGTTAAAAGGTTTAAAGCTGGTTGAAAGTAGCCAATTCGATGTCAGGGACTATCTTGCTGCGCGTTTTGATAAGGGTTTTGCTAAAACTAGCAGCGCAAGAATGATGAGTAGTTTGCGGCGCTTTTTTGGTTACTTGGTGGTTAATAAGCAGATTAGTACCGACCCGATGGCTTTACTGGAATCGCCCAAATTAGCACGAAAGTTACCAGACTCATTAAGTGAAGACGATATAGATAGATTATTGTCTGAGCCGCAAGCCGATGACCCGATTGAATGCCGAGATAAAGCCATGCTTGAGCTGTTGTATGCCACAGGTTTACGGGTATCAGAGCTCGTTGGACTTACTATGGAGCAACTGAGTTTGCGTCAAGGTTTAGTGCGTATTGTGGGTAAAGGTGGCAAAGAGCGTTTAGTGCCTCTTGGTGAGCTTGCGGTTAGCGAAGTTGAAAGTTACCTCAAGTTTGCCAGAGTCGAGTTACTGAAAGGTAAGCAAAGTGATGTGTTATTTCCTTCAAAACGTGCACAACAGATGACGCGGCAGACATTTTGGCATCGAATAAAACTCTATGCATTGCGAGCAAATATTAGCACTGAGCTGTCGCCGCATACCTTAAGGCATGCTTTTGCTACACACTTGCTTAATCATGGCGCCGATCTGCGAGTTGTGCAGCTTCTGCTTGGTCATAGCGATCTATCAACCACGCAGATCTACACCCATGTTGCCACAGCCCGTTTAGCCAGTTTGCACTCCGAGCATCATCCACGCGGTTAAGCCTTAATACTGACGATTTAGTTGAGTTAATGAAAATCTTTAGTTCAGAATTCTAGCAATAACTTGATAGATTTCACGTCTGTATGATTTCGTTACAGCAAAAAGTTTGCTTTAGTTAGCATGAGTCTGTAACTTTTCAGCTCCAGACTAGGTCTAATCCTTATACCCTTTAATAGACCGTAACGTAGAATAGGATATCCAATGAAGTTCACCCGAGCATTTTCTTTGATCATTGCAATGGTCATCGCCCCTGCAGCCCTTGCCGGGTCTAACACCCAAAGTGATGACACAGCGGCGATAAAACAAAAGCTGTCTGATGCATTAAGCGTAAATGTTATGTCGCTGAAAGAGTCGCCAATTCCTGGTTTGTATGAAGCCTTAACCAACCGTGGTGTGCTGTATATCAGTAAAGATGGCACTAAGCTGTTGCACGGTAATCTTTATGATTTAGATAAAGGCATGAAGAACCTAACCGAAGCTGCGATGTCTGGTCCACGTATTGACATGATGAAGCCATTAGAAGAGAACATGTTGGTTTACAAAGCTAAGAATGAAAAACATGTTGTCACTGTATTCACTGATGTTGATTGTGGTTACTGCCGCAAGTTACATAATCAAATGGATGAATATAACGATCTGGGCATTACGGTTAGATACCTCGCTTTCCCACGTGCTGGAATCCCATCTGCTAATGCTGACGAGATGGAAGCTGTTTGGTGCGCTGCAGATCCACTTCAAGCGATGACTGATGCTAAGTCAGGTAAGGCAGTTAAAGTGGCTAAGTGTGATGCGAAAATTGCAGAGCAATATAACCTTGGACAAACCTTTGGTATCAACGGAACGCCTGCAATCATACTTGAAGACGGCAGCTTGATCCCAGGTTACCAGCCGCCTAAAGATCTATTAAGAGTGTTAGATGCTGCAGCCGCAGAATAATTATTAATTAGTAAAAAAGGTGAGCCTCGGCTCACCTTTTTTGTGCCCGTTAAATAGAGTGAAGAGCAAGCCTTTGCTAGCAGTCTTTGCTATGCTGGCAAGACTCATTGTTTAAAGGTAGTTAGCCCTGTGATCCATAAGATAGTCCGCCGCTCAAAAGTCGATGATAGCCATTTACCTAACTCTCTCTCGCCACTGTTAAAACAGATATATGCCAGCCGGGGCGTGAGTGCAAATGAATGTGAGTTAAGCTTAGGTAAGCTGCTTAGGCCCAACACCATGTTGGGAGTAACTCATGCCGCCAAGATTGTGGCTGACGCGCTAGCGGCGCAAAAATCGATTCTTATTATGGGCGACTTTGATGCTGATGGCGCCACATCGACCAGCGTGTGTATGTTAGCGCTGAAAATGATGGGCGCAAAAAACATCGACTACCTTATCCCTAATCGATTTGACTACGGTTATGGCCTCAGTCCCGAAATTGTTGCGGTAGCGGCGCAGAAAAAGGCCGAAGTGATTATCACAGTCGATAACGGTATTTCTTCAATTGAGGGGGTTGCCGCAGCTAAAGCACTGGGTATGACCGTTGTTATTACCGACCATCACCTGCCAGGTCAGTCTATACCTGATGCTGACGCGATTGTTAACCCTAATCAACATGGCTGTGAATTTGCCAGTAAATCGATTGCTGGGGTTGGCGTTGCCTTTTATTTGATGTCAGCACTACGCGCAGAATTAAGGCAACGTGATTGGTACCAACAACAAGGTATCAATGAGCCAAATCTAGGTCACTTACTCGATATTGTAGCCTTAGGCACTGTCGCCGACGTGGTATCGCTTGATACCAATAACCGCATCTTGGTGGAAGCGGGGCTGCAACGAGTGAAGGCGGGTCGCTGCCGCGTTGGGATCACCGCGTTATTGGAAGTGGCCAAACGCACTCCATCACGTATTGTAGCCTCCGATTTTGGCTTTGCCGTTGGTCCAAGGCTCAATGCTGCAGGTCGTTTGGATGAGATGGCATTAGGTGTTGAAACGCTATTATGTGAAGACATTATGTTGGCACGCAGAATGGCATCTGAGCTCGACAGCTTAAATGCAGAGCGGCGCGATCTAGAAACAGAGATGCAGCAAGAGGCGCTTAAAAGCCTTGAAAGTGTTGAGCTAAATGAAACAGAACTGCCTTGGGGAATAGCGCTATTTCAAGCCGATTGGCATCAAGGGGTTATTGGGATTTTAGCCTCACGTATTAAAGATAAATATCATCGACCGGTTATCGCATTTGCCGACGCCGGAGATGGGCAAATAAAAGGCTCAGCTCGCTCAATCAAAGGTTTGCATATGCGCGACCTTTTAGAGCTGATCAACAGTCGCCATCCTGGGCTTATTCTTAAGTTTGGTGGTCACGCGATGGCGGCAGGGCTATCAATAAAAGCGGGGCAGTTTGCACTGTTTGCGGATGCATACGATAAAGCGATTCGGGAAACCTTGGCACCAGAGTTACTGACTGGTGAACTAGTGTCTGATGGAGAGCTGACGCCAGATCAATTTACCTTGCCTTTAGCAGCAGAGCTTCGCGCAGCAGGCCCTTGGGGGCAAAACTTCCCAGAGCCGCTGTTTGATGGTCACTTTAGGATTATCCAACAACGTATTGTGGGTGAGAAGCACCTTAAATTGGTGCTAGAGACCGAATGCGGCCAAGTGATGCTGGATGCTATCGCGTTTAATGTTGACTTAAAAACTTGGCCAGATGCGACCATTCAACATGCTGAGATTGTTTATAAGCTGGATGTGAATGAGTTTAGAGGTAATCAAACCTTGCAGCTGATGGTGGGTCAGATAGCGCCAATGTAGTGTTTGGGCTGGGAAATCAGCTTTTAGCTTTTAGCTTTAAAGTTAAAGTTAAAGTTAAAGTTAAAGTTAAAGTCAAAATCTAGATCAAAGTCGTGGCGCTTCGCCCACACCAGACCAAAAAGGGGAAAGCGCTTGCCCCCCTTTTGGATATCCCTCAGCGCCCCGGCGAAATTTAAAGAGCAAAATTTCCAACGGGGGAGATTGGATTCTGGACGTTTGGTTATTGTATTTAAGCCACGGTGTTTACTGAGAGATAGCTATTTCTTATTTGAAGGCTGATAACTCAAATGCTGATAGTTTGCGCTTTTCAAACCCAGTGTAGTCCGGCAGAGGCCTTCGGTTTCAGGGCCAATTCTGTTCCTTACAGAATTTGGCATTTCCTCCTTCCTTGGAGGTCAGACAGCACAAAGCGAGCCTCAATTGCGTCTGCACATACGCTGACCGCAGGTCATTGGAACCACTTTGGTCAGCAGCTAACGTATTTATGTCGGGTGGACGACACT
>NZ_JBFRMK010000036.1:0-682 GCF_041470405.1 Shewanella sp. 10N.286.45.A1 | reverse complement strand
CCTCCGCCTTGTCAAAATATCCAATTAACTGCGGAAAAAACAACCGTGAAAGAACAACAGCCTCTAGCGTGTTTCTAAATATTTGCTCTCTTTTTTTTAGAGTTTAATGTTTATATCAGAGGGTTGATTAGAATTATTGGTGATTAAAATGGAAAAAACAGTCTAAAATATGGCGATGTAACAGCGATCTGTTATACCTAATTTATCTATAGAGGAACTTGTAGGTAGATTTTATGTCTATGGTCAGCGCGAAAGAGTTTTCAGATTGGTTAAGGTTGAGATTCGAGGGGCTCAATGAAGGAGTCTCTTTGTCTCGTAAAGATATTAATCAGTTAACAGGGCGGCAGAACTTCTCAGCCGATTTTGTTAACGATATACATTTTGAACTAATGCGCCATAAATTGGCTTTTGTTACGGACACATCTAGAGAGAATTTTTATCTGGTGCCGATCAATAAACAATCATGGAGAGAGAAGCTAGAGCAGCAGTTTGAGAAAGAGATATTTTGCAATGTTATCCCTTTTAATATTTCTAGTAATTAGTGTTCCACTAAGTGTGCTTGTTTGCTAGCCTTGTCAGGTCCCTCGATATCGAACCAATGTCGTGTACTTTGTGTAAAAATATCCGTTTAACTTGCCAAACCCTTACTGTTATTTTGATACAATTATTAGGGGCTGTTGAT
>NZ_JBFRMK010000035.1:0-45455 GCF_041470405.1 Shewanella sp. 10N.286.45.A1 | reverse complement strand
TAATGCAATTGGTATTAGTGCCCCTTTTTAATTGCATATAAATATGATTAGTTTGAGTTTTTTGCGTGAATGACTAACCCGTAATAACGGTAGTAAGCGATAAGATTGCTGCTTATAAATAGGATCTCCATCACCACCGCTGCCGGTGAGCCTAAAACAATATTGTTGACCAGCCAAATGCTAGTACCGATGAGCATAAACTGACGCAGTCGTCGGTCGTTTTGACAAAATGCAGCGATAGTTTGAAGCGAGCTCCCAACAAAACTTAGCAAACTTAATACACCGGAAAAGGTTAGTATGAATACTAAGGCATTTAAGCAGAGAAATAGACTCATGACCCGCTTGGAGTGAGTAAAGATAGTGACAAAGTATCGGAAAGTTGCCAGTAACATTAATGCTGTAGCAGTCCACTGTTCTAGGAGTGCGAAATGGCTGGTAATGAGTACGCCTGAAATAGATAAACAGGCCACTATTTTTTGTTTTTGTTTAAATTGAAATGACAGAATATCGAATAAAATAGCGATAACAATGAAGCACTGTGAAAGAGTATAAGCGGACATACTGTAGCCTTAGTTTTATAAGCTTGTAGATACAAGCTTTTCAATCCTCTAAGGCTAAGCAGGTCGTCTGTTATAGTCATTATCTTAAGTTAATTTATCGCTCTTTTACTTGGCTTTATTGGAGGGGCGGGACTTTAATCTAGACAAGCTCACCGGAGTTATCCCTATGTAACTGGCTAGCTGAATGTTATTGAGTTGCCTAACCCAGTTAGGCCTGTATTCGGTTAGGAATCGATACCGTTGCTCAGGTGTATTGAGTAACAAGAAGGCTTCTTTCTGTTCTTTATAAATTAACTGTTGGCTTAGTAACGCAATCTTGACTGTTTGCCATTTCGGTTGAGACAGAAGTCTTATAGGAAACTGTAGGATCAATGCATCTTCTAAAACCTCTATTTGATACTGGGCGGGTTGCCCTGTTAACCAACTGGAATAGAGAAAACAAAGCTCATTAGTAAAATAAAACTCTTTAGACAAATCACTGCCATTATCGCTATAGTGACAAGCCTTTAAGATGCCAGAGACGACAAAAAATACATGGTTTTGAATTTCACCTTGGCGTAATAAAATATCACCGCAACAAACGGACAAGCTTTGTGCTAAAGACTGCACGCTATTGGTGGCTAATACTTCATCTAGTCCAAGTTCATTTAAAACGCTGGACAGAATCACTAATGATTCTTTAGGTGGGACCGATGTTGACCCCCTATGGATTAGATTACTCAATCGAAAAACACTCCTTATTGGCATCATTCAATTAATGAACCAGCATCTATTAATGCTACTTTCTGCATCAACGTGAAGATTTACAAATGGTGTATTTTGACACAGTTAGTGTTGAATCGGTGATAACTCATTGTCTACTCAGCAACGAATATTAAATAATACAGAGAGGTAGTCACCTGTTTTACAGGTTTTTGTTGTTTTTATGTTGCGATTTTGTTTTGGTTTTGTTTCGGTTTAAGTTGTTTGGCTAAGAATGTAACAAAATGTTTGGCTTTTTGGATTTATCCTGCTAGGTATAAAAGGGCACCCACTCAAGAAAGGATAATCTATGAGTCGAAATAGCCTGTTTAGTCGTACTAGTATAATGCTAACCGGAGCCCTAGTTACTTTGGGTTTATTCATCTTTATGTCACAGCTAGTCAAAACGGATCAAGTCTCTAGCGGGACGCCAACGGTCGCACCTGTTTTTCAAATTACTGCTGATATTCCTGAACCATTACCCCCCAAAAAAACTATTAGAATTGAGCCTAAACCCGTTGTGACAAAACCTCCTGTGATTACTATCCCTAACGGTGGTGACGGCGATGTCACGTCGATTGCTGAGATGACTCCACCTGTCATGCCACAAGTTATAGAGCAGTATACTCAAGGCCCTATTAATCAAGATGCATTGCCAGTTGTACAAGTGTCACCGCAGTACCCGATTGCAGCAGCAAGAGACGGTAAAGAGGGCTACGTGATCCTTGAGTTTGATATTAGTACTCTTGGCAGCGTCACTAATGTTAGCGTTTTAGATGCCAATCCAAAAAGAATTTTCAACAAATCTGCCGTACGGGCAATTAAAGGCTGGAAATACAAGCCGAAAGTCGTTGAAGGTAATCCTGTCACGCAAACAAAGCAGCAGGTGAGACTGGACTTTACCTTAGATAAAGCGCAGTAACATTGTGTGATAGCCGCTAACGACATCAGTGAATATCGATGCCGTTAGCGCAACAAATTAACTCATGCTGCTATGCGGCCTTAGTTAGCTTAACGATCTAATTCAAAGGTAAATTCCATGAAGCGGCTTTCATCATTGAGTGGGCTCAAATAGCTGTTGTCCATTTCATTCATAGCCGCTCTTAATTTTCGCCATTCATTGAGCGGCTTATAGCCGCTGTAGCCTCGAAGAGAGACTCGCAGTGCAGCGCTGTGTAATGATGCTAACTCAGCTTCTAGTGCTTCAGTTAAGTCAAAGTCTGGGATCTCACCTGAGACGCCACCACTGAATATCCACTCCGCTGAACCTGTATCGATTGCTCCAAGCAGTGCAATGCGGGTAAATGCAATATTGTTATCAGCGTTGCTGAAGTCGTATTGATATGGCAGCTGATTACTGGCAAAGGAAGTCAGCACTTTGTATAGGGCATCAGTAAAGTTATTGCTGAGCTCCCAAGGTTGTAAGTCGTTGGTAATTTCGCCTTCACTGTCTACTTTAGTGTAAGAATATGTATAGAACTCAGCGGTAGCGTTGCCGACATGGGCTTCGTCGAGCTCATGATAGCGAACATAGTTATTGCTGGTTAACCCTGGATAGATAAAGACAGGAACATAGCCTCCATGCAATAAATTGGTGTTGCTCCACCCCTCCTTGGCGTATGCCCTTGTTATGTGATTGCCCCAATCGACATTAACCTCTACTCCGGGGCTAGTAAAGTCCTCTAAAGTGAGCGACAAATTATTCACATTGGATAGGTTAATATCTCCTGCCATACTGGAGGAATTATCTGCTGCAATAAGCTGAATGCTTATACCATCATAATTATCACACCAGGTTTTACTCATAGATGTCGTGCCGGAAGTCAATTGAAGGTAGCTACTACCTATGTATAGACTGCTATCAGGGGCTTCATTGATGAGCTGTTGCAGGTCAATATCAACCTTATGGCAGTTGCAACCTGCTTGGTCGTTGAAAGCAAGAAAGGGGATTTCACCTAAGTCACCAGCTTCAACATCAAGCTCAGTGATGAGATAAAGGTTTTTGCTACCGTCGGTATAATAGTCATCACCGGCCACGGTGACGTGTTTAGCATTTGATGGCCAATCTACTTGCAGTTGACCTTGCTGGTCGGTGGCATACTCGTTAATCACATCACCAGACTGATTATGGAACAGAACTTTAATATTGGCGATGGGGGACTCTACGCCACAATAATTGTGCTTAACGGTCTGCAGGCTAAGTTGCTGCTCTTGCAGTAGTGCGCTACTACCGCCATCACTACCGCCGCCACAAGCAGCTAAAAGCCCTACAATTGCAAGGCTACAGGTCCCTTTAACAAAATTCATTTTATTCCCTTTATTGGTATTATTTAATTTATGGCCGCACAGGCCGAAAGCCGCTAACATAGAATCGAGATTGTTTTTTGCGCTGATATTAGCTCGAAATGATGATTTGATAAAAGGAGGAAGAAGTAAGTTGAGCAAAAGTCATTACGACTTTTCTGATCGAATTAGCAAGGTGTTGAGGAGTATTTCTACCTGTGACTCGCTAGCAGCTCGCTGAGAAAATTAACTGTCGCTATTGCTAACCTCACTTCACTATGGCTCTTTATTAATCAGAGGAAGAGCCATAAGTGAAGGAGTATTCGCTGTGAGCAGGGATTAATTCATCTGACTTATTGCAGGTCGATTGTCACAACATTAGTGACGCCTGATGCTAATTGCACCATTCCTGTGGTATAGAAATCACCACTTTTAGCCTTAGCCTTTAGGTAATATTCGCCGCTATTAAGCATCTTAGCTCTGGTATCTAATGTAAGAATTGACTTCTTGTTCATCCAGCCATTCTCATCCATTGAATACAAGTATTGATTGCTTTCTAATGCTGCACCACTATCGAGATGATAGGCAACAAAACGCACCATTGTCATTCCATTAGGATTTTTCTCTGCCCTAATTGAGCGAATTACACCGTAATCCTTACTTGTTTTTCCTGTGCGATGTACGCTGATATCTTCAGATTCATTAGCATACTGCACAGGGCTATGTTCATAACCTGGAGCTGTAGTGGTGTTGGTCGTTGTAGCAGAACCAATGCTCGCTATGTCTGATACTGAGCTAGTGATGTTACGAATGTCGGTGCTTTTACAGGCAGCAAGGCTTAATACTGCTGCACATAGGAGTACTTTTTTCATTATTTAGTCCGTTAAAGAGGCTTCAATCCATGGTTAAATCTTAGTAAAACTAAGTAGTTAATTTTGCGCAGTGCTAAGGTAACAATCACTTAGGTAGGAGTCAATATAAGCTTATTATGGTTAATATTGATTTAAAGCAACTGAAGCAGGCTCTAAATCAATAATTTAACGCTCAGTAACTGGGTACTGATTACTAAAGAAATATAGCGACCCAGAAAAACTAAACCGCTTGAGGCGATAGAGTGTTGGATTTAGAGCTAATAGGCTGGCTTTTAGAGGCAAAAATAGCGAATACACTCCAAATTAACGCTATGACTGCGCATATAGTGAGAGGTTGCTGCCAGCTGCCGTTATGTTCATGAATCGCTCCCATGATAATTGGCCCTGTCGCGGCCAAAAGGTAACCTAAAAACTGTGCCATTCCCGACAGTGTGGCAGCTTGATGTGCCGTTTGGGTGCGTAAACTTATCAGTGCTAATGCGACAATAAAACCGCCTCCCGCGCCAAAACCAAATAACATTCCCCATACCATGGCGTAACTCGGCGCATAGATTAGGCCGACAATGCCAAAAAACGCCATGATGGTTAAGCTAAAACTCAGTAAGCGCTTATCTGTGACCTTTGCCATTAGAGGAATAAGTATTATTGCGGGCACAGCGGTGAACAGTTGCAGTACACCGTGAATGACCCCTGCTTGATGATGACTGTAGCCAAGCTCAACCAAAATAGTTGGAAGCCAACTGATAAAGATATACATCAAAAATGAGTTCAGCGCTAAAAACAAGGTGATGCACCAAGCATCGGTATTTCGCCATAGATAACTGTGGCCATCAAGCTCAGTGGAATCTTTGCTAGGTGCTGTATGGCTACGTAGTTGTGGTAACCAGACGAGTATGGCAATAACAGGGAAAATAGTTAGGCTAGCTAATGAGAACGCCCAGCTAGGTACGGCACTAATTGACAGCCTTGATGCTAGATCTGCTAATGGAATGGCTAAGCTGGCACTGAGCGCGGAACCGGCCCCCATCATGAGTACGTAAATAGAAGTCATAGTGGCAATCTTAGTTGGGAAATCACGCTTCATTAAGCTCGGCAGCAATACATTGGCAATAGCAATACCGGCGCCAATAATTACGGTACCAGAAAATAGTCCTATCGCATTGCCTATCGAGCGAATGACTAAGCCGATGGTCACTAAAATCAGTGATAGCATTAACGCTTGCTCCAGTCCCTGTTTACGACCAATTCTGGATGCGATAGGCGAGAAAAAAGCAAATGCAAGTAAAGGTAGTGTGGTCAGCATTCCAGCTTGGGTCGCTGATAAATTCAGTTCTAAGCGAATCAAATCAAGCAGAGGACCGATACCTGTGATCGGGCTTCTAAGGCTAAGCGAAATAAGTAGTACACCTAACATCAAAAAAGCGCCGCCAGTAAGACGAAAAGAGAGTTGTTTTGCCATGATGAGTTCCTCGAGCAAAAGAATGACTGTTTGGCAGTGAAAGTGGGCTAGATTACGCTTCATTTTTATTGCTGTATTGAGCTATAGTGACATTTTATATCTATAAACGGTCAAAGCGGTTGCAACAAATTAATTCGTTTCCTGTATTTGACTCAGATGCTTTTCCGCAAGATGTGGTGGCTTTAAGCATGTCAGGAGGAGAGCGGGATGCAGAAACACCACAACATCAGCATCGTAAGTGTCAGCTAGTTATCGCACTTAGCGGCTATGTAAAGTGTAAAATTGCCGATGCTATTTGGATGGTGCCTCCTAACAGTGCAGTGTGGATCCCTAGCCAACAGTGGCACAGCAATTTGATCTCCAGTAATGCCAATGTATGTATGCTATTTGTTGATCCTGACGTGGCAGGCATGCCAGAAAAGAGTTGTACCTTATCGATAACCCCATTGATAAGGGAGTTGACGATACATTTGACTCAACAAGATCAGGACTACCAAGCCGCTAGTGCTACAGCCGACGTGGCAAAAGTACTCATCGATCAATTACGGTTGATGCCGACAGCGCACTACGATTTTCCAACGCCGAGTGAACCAAGGTTAAAGTCAATTGCTGCGAAGCTGATTCAAGCGCCGGACGATAGAAGAACTGTCGGTGATTGGGCTAGAGCTCATGCCATGAGTGAGAGAACCTTAGCGCGACTCATCAAGCAAGAGGTCGGGCTAACCTTTGGCCGTTGGCGAGGGCAGCTGCATATCGTATTAGCATTGCAAAAACTTGCTAGTGGTGAGTCTGTTCAGCGTATTGCTGAAGAGCTAGGTTATGAATCTGTGAGCGCTTTTATTACTTTTTTCAAAAAAACGCTCGGTAAATCACCCAAGCAATACATTAAGCAGACTGATCCTTAAAGCAGTGCATTAGAGCTTGATCATTTCTTGATAATGGCCGCTACTTTCTAAACCACACATCTCATCATAAGCAGTTTGATACTCTAGCTGGGTTTGTTGGTAACGATGGTTGCGCAGCAGCTGCTTGGCTTGCACCAATGAATTAACGACTAAAATCTCTTCCTCTTCAGTAAGCTCAATGAAGTTTTTATTGGAATCGACTGCACCAACAAGATAATGGGTGGAATCTGCGACACCGATGATCTTGGGGACATTGGTTTGCTCTAACGCCTCTTGTTGCAGTGTGTCTGCTTTGCCGAAGTTTTTCATAGGTAGCTCCTTGTCTATTTTCAAGGTATACGTTTTCTTGGTGAAATTAGTTCACCTTTTAAACAGCTTTATGCGCCAGCAAGGTGATGTACTGGCAGACCAAGTTGATGCTAATAACCTTGGTTACTTACACTTACTTGGTTTATATGACTGGTTTTTGCTGTTTATTTGGCCTTATTAACCATGACTTTATTTGTTGGTTGAGGCATTGTATTGAGTGTCTAAATTAGACTTCTGCTATTCATTGCTTGGTTACGCATGAATGGGTAGAACTGGCATCATTAAAGAAAGGATAAGCAATGACGTTAATATGTCCGAGGATTGTGATTGTGGGCGGCGGCGCTGGTGGACTTGAGCTGGCGACTCAATTAGGGCGCAAGTTAGGTAAAAAAAAGTTAGCGCAGATTATATTAGTTGATAAGAATCGCACCCATATTTGGAAACCTTTGCTACACGAAGTCGCGACGGGCTCGTTAGATTCTGATCTTGATGGTGTCGTTTATTCAGCACATGCCGCTAAACATGGTTATCAATTCCAACTTGGAACCTTTTGTGGTTTATCGCCAGAAGATAAGTCTATCTCTGTAGCACCGATTACTGATGATAACGGCAAGGTGTTATTACCTGAACGCCAGATACAGTTCGATAAACTGGTGATTGCTATCGGCAGTGTCAGTAATGACTTTAATACTCCAGGAGTAAAAGATAACTGTTTTTTCCTCGACTCTCATCAGCAAGCGAATCGTTTTCACAATGCGCTTTTAGACAGCTTCACTCGGGTGCACCAATCAGATTCTATTAATGAGCTTAATATTGCGATTGTTGGTGGAGGCGCGACTGGGGTCGAGCTTTCTGCTGAGCTATATCATGTTACCGATCTTCTAAAAGTATATGGCCTGAGTAAAATGACGGCTGATAAGCTCAATATACATTTGATTGAAGCAGGGCCGAGGATCTTGCCTGCTTTGAGCGAAAGAATCGCTGGCTCTGCGCGTCATGAGCTCACTCAACTTGGCGTCTCAGTCAAAGAAAATACACGTATTAGCGAGGCAACTGCTGCTGGGTTTGTCACCGCCGAAGGGGTATTGATTGAGGCGAATTTGATGCTTTGGGCTGCAGGTGTAAAAGCCCCTGACTTTATCAAAGATATGCAGCTATTTGAGCTTAACAGAGCTAACCAGATTAAGGTTAAAGCCACACTTAAAAGCACTGTGAACGATGATATCTATGTGATTGGTGATTGTTGTGCGTTTGAACAGGCTGACGGCAGCTTTGTCCCACCTAGAGCGCAATCGGCGCATCAAATGGCACAATGTGCGGAAAAGAATATTATCAAGGACATGAATGCGGAAGCATTAATCGAATATGTTTATGTCGATCACGGCTCATTGGTTAATTTATCGCGCTACAGCACAGTGGGTAGCTTGATGGGGAATCTGACCAAAAGCAGTATGTTTGTTGAAGGTAAAATTGCGCGTTTCGTTTATATATCTTTGTATCGCATGCATCAAAAGGCCATTCATGGCACCTTTAAAACCATAGCATTATGGTTAGCTGAAAAGCTAATGAGAGTGGTTAGGCCAAGAATGAAATTACACTAGAGCATTAGATATTAATAATCCAGTCAAAATTACCGTTTAACGGAGGACTGAGGTACAGTAAGCGTAATAAGAATAGTTTATATTTCATTATAAGATGGACATTTGATGAGCAAACAAGTGATTGATTTAGGATTCGATTTCGATAATAGCTATGCCAATGAACTTGAGGGGTTTTATGTCTCTTGCCAAGGTGATAAAGCACCCACTCCGGAGTTGATAAAGCTAAACATTGCATTGGCTGAACAGCTAGGGATCAGCAATCAAGATCATGCTCAGTTAGCCGAAGTCTTTTCTGGCAGCGAAGCGCCCCTAGGCGCTGCGCCATTAGCACAAGTTTATGCCGGCCATCAGTTTGGTGGGTTTAGTCCGCAATTAGGTGATGGTCGCGCTTTGCTGTTAGGCGAAACTATCGACAAGTTTGGGCAACGCTTCGATATTCAGCTTAAAGGTTCTGGTCGCACCCAGTTCTCTCGCGGCGGTGACGGTAAAGCGGTACTTGGCGCAATTCTGCGTGAATACATACTGTGTGAAGCGATGCATGCGTTAGGCATTGCTACCACGCGAGCATTAGCGGTTGTAACCACGGGTGAGCCTATTTATAGAACGCGATATTTACCTGGTGCAGTGCTCACTCGGGTTGCATCAAGTCATATTCGGGTGGGGACATTTGAATACTTTGCTTCGCAAGGAGCCGAAGATAAAGTTAAGCAGCTGGCCGATTATGCTATTGCACGTCACTATCCTGAACTTAAACAAAGCCCGCAACCATACTTAGATTTAATCTGCGCTGTACGTGATAAACAGGCGCAACTCATCGCCCAATGGATGTTAGTCGGCTTTGTACATGGAGTCATGAACACAGATAACATGACCATAAGCGGTGAGACTATCGATTACGGCCCCTGCGCATTTATGGACGATTATGATGCTCGCGCGCTGTTTAGTTCTATCGATCAAGATGGGCGTTATAGCTATAGTAATCAGCCAGCGATGGCGCAATGGGATCTGGCCCGTTTTGCTGAAACATTGCTACCGTTAATCAATGACGATTCAGATAAAGCGATAGCCCAAGCCACCGATGCGATAAAAGCGTTTTGGGATCAATTTAAATCACATTGGCTGCAGGGGATGCGCGCTAAACTTGGTATGGTCGCCGAGCTTGAAGGTGATTATGAGCTTTGCGAACAATTACTGGCATCGATGCAAGGGCAGAAGGTAGATTATACTCAGCTATTTCGTTTGTTAGCTGATGATCTTCTGTCAGATAGCAATGAGGCTGAATCGCTGTTTACTGACTCAAGTTTATTTATGCAATGGAAACCGTTGTGGCAGGTCAGGTTGGCGCAAGAATCATTGTCTGCAAAAGAGAGCGTTGAGTTAATGAACACTGTTAACCCAATTTATATTCCGCGAAATCATTTAGTGGAATCTGCTATTGAAGCGGCAGAGGAGCGCAACGACTATCAACCATTTGAAGCACTTGTTAGTGTGTTAGCCAAGCCTTTTAGTAAGCAACAAGATAAACAGGAGTATGCTCAGTCAGCCCCAGCTAGCTTTGGAAAGTTCACCACTTATTGCGGCACTTAGCCTCTCCATTAAAGCTAAAAAAACCACGCAATGTAATGTTTCATTGCGTGGTAGTCGAGTACTAATGCCGAGTTGTGGGGTGAGGCATCAATCTAAAAACGCTAGCTCTAAGTGTGCTTTTTCACCTTTGACTTCGACTGCGACGCGATAGCTGTCAATGGCATCCTTCCACTCAACTGAATCTAGCTCAAGGTTGTACTTACCTGATTCTAATTCCGTAATTGCCATGGTGCAGTCGACATCGGCAATGCAGTTAGAATGGTTAGCTTGATGCCAGCCAAGCTTATATTTGACTGATGAACTGCCTTCTTTAGGGTAACCCATCAAGATTAAGTTAAAGGCACCTGCGTCGGTGACTAACTTTTCGTCATCGCCAGTCAGTGTTAATGCCACACTGCCTTTTTCTGCATCGACAGTTGTTAAGTTAACGCTCAAGGTTTCTGTATCATTAATTCCAATTGTCGATACCGGTGGCTCTACAGGTGGCTCTACTGGTTTGTTGTCGTCATCATCACTACCACAACCGAGTAAAAGCACAGAGCTGAGGCCGATAGCACAACATAGTTTAGTGTGTTTCATTATCATTCTCCCTGCTATTAGTGGCCAGTGTGGCAGGTATCACATGCCATATTGGTTTTCACACTTGGGGCAAATGTAGATTCAGAAGTGTGGCACTGTTGACAGCTGGCAACCGTATCTGAAATTGGATGTGGATTTGTCATATCACCGTCAAATGCATTGTTTAGCATAGTGACTAATTCATAAACAATTGAAGCTGACAGTTGCTTACAACGCATACCTTTTTGGCTAAATGATTTACCATTTTCATTGGCCCAAAGGCTAATTGAAGAGTGACACATAATGCTATTGGCAGATGTTGGCGTACCGACTTGATCGAGGGTCTCTGTCATATCAGCACCAATACCAGCAATAAACTCAGCAGTTTGCAGTGGCAGCTTCTCACTTTCGTAATAGCGCATGGTTGGGTTAAGGATACTATTGGCCGATTCACCATTAATAGATAGCAAGTTAACTAGCATGCCAGTCGCGTTAATATTACCGCAAACTGTTCCTTCGCCTAACATACCAGCATAACCATAATGTGCCATTGCGGTAGGTACTTGAGCAAATTTCTCTGCATCAGGAGAGTTTGATGCCGCTAAGCTTTGAATAATGCTGTCAAATACTTGGAACATACAACCGTTACCAGTCTCATAGGCTAACTTGGCGACAGTCATTGGATCTAACTTAACATAAGCGAGTCGAGTACCGACTTCTAGTTTCCAATCACCAGTACTACTCGTTACGGCTGCAATAACTGGGTTGGCTACTAGTGCGCCGCCAGCGGCTACTGAAGAGATACCAATGATACGGTTTATTGCTTGTCTTCTATTTAATGTTTTCATCGTTTCACGTCCCATTTTTTATAAGTCACTCAATACTTAGGTTGAGCGTTTTGAATTAGCAGCAGACTATTGATAACTGACTTCACTCGGTGCCAGATTTCATTGCTGCGTTGGCTTGAGGTAAGCATGACAGGCGTGAAAAATGGTGATGAGAGCTAGTTCAAAGTAATTTTGGGGGCGGATATGGCTGTGATATCAATTCTCTTTCTTAGCGTTTTATGTCTTAGAACAATAGTATGTTGATAAAAAAGTGCGTAATAAGTGCTTTTGTTAGTGCGTAATACTAATTACAGAGTTTTATCCTACTTATTATCATTAGGTTTCATAGATAGTAGTATTTCACTATAGTTTATCGATGAATAAAGTCGCAGTTTAGCGACTTTATTCAAACTAACTAGCTCACCCTACGGCTATAACGCTGCTCAAAGCTAAATGCACTCATTTTAAAGGTGCGGACGGCATCAACCCAACCCACAATAAAAGGCACAAGTGTCCAGCTAAAAACTAGGTATAAGCTACCTTTTAGATGCTGTCCTAAGTAGAACTTGTGGATCCCTAAGCCGCCAAACAGAACGCTAAACCATACCGCGAGGCGTTGATTCTTGATGCGGATATCAGGATCGACACCACAGAGAGATTCCAGCCCTTGTGCGGCCTTGCAATGCGGACAAGTTGTTAGGTCAATCTCAATCTCTTGGTGGCACTGAGGGCAATTGATATTCTGCATTGCAATCTCCAATTATCAAAAAATACATTATGCGTACAAGCGTGCGCTGAAATATAGGTGTGTAGTTCACACTATTAAAATAAAGCTCATAGGATTGATGAGTTAAAGAGTGGCTTGCTGCAATTGAGCTTGGGCTATTGAGTTTAGGATATTGAAGTTTTTACGAGCAAGGGGAGGGCAATGCATAAGTCCAGCGCTGTTTGCCTATATCAATTGATATAAGCAAACTTTCTACTGGTCGTGTTTTTGTTTGTTATCGATAATATTCTCTGGCTAAGGGCTATGAAATGATATCTCGATAGAGGTTAGAACGTTTACTGGTGATGCTCTTTTAACTTCTGAAACAACACATCTTTTAGGTTGGCGCGCTGTACCTTGAGTTGGTGCATATGCTCGTCATCAGTTGGGCTACCGTCAATTTCTAGCTGACGAATTTCATAATCTAATAGGTGATATTGCTTGGACTGTTCTTCAAAGATTGGGTCTTTATGGTTCAAATGGACAATGTCTTGTTTAAATTCTGGGAAGTCAAAAATAAGCGCGTGATTTTCATTTAGCATAGTTACTCCTGAAATGTGAACTACAACGTTGTTACTCTCCACATTACAGCATTGTTGATTTTATCAAAGGCTAAATTTAGCTATTTTAGTGATCTCTCTAACAAAATTTATTAGCCTTATTAAAGCCATTAAGTAAGGCCGTTATCATGCCGGCGAAAACACAATTGAATTCGTCTCATGAAGCGTATTTGGCCATGTCATACAGTTATATCAATTCCATTATGGATATACTCAGTTCAGAGCTTTCTCAGGGCTTTCAATTCAAGGCGCGTTGTTAAGTCAATGCAACCTAGCAGTGAAAGCGCCAGAGGCGCTCACAACGTGCGGCTGATATTTAAGGCATGGGGAAATCACTTAATACAGCGCATGTGCCATTCGATAGAGAATAACGATTAGCGATAAACCACTGACTTGTCTAAGTGATTTTAACTCCCGCTGAATGAGCAACTCTTTCATGGAGTTGATATTAGCTAAACGTGTCCTTTAATTGATTAGCAAAAGCGATAAACTTTTCTTTAATCGTGCGCTTTACTGAAACAGATAGACTACCGAGAATGACTTTACCTTCGATAGTAATGATAGGGGCTTGGCGGTTCGCCATCGACGGTGCACAGTTTTCAATACTACTTACAGCGCAGTAGGTTTTACACACCACATTGACATTCTCAGGGATAAATACCGTTGCACTGCCTAAAATACAGTTAAGTTTTATGGTGATATCTTGGTGCTGAAAAATAGCATCGGTAAAGTCGAGTGTGGTTTCGCCCAGCACATTGTTAACTTGAATTGTTCTAGGGACTGCCCATTGACCACTACGTTCATTATTGCCAAGCACACAATTGATATTCAGTGTGTCATCTTGCTGCTTGCTAGTGTAATTGGGAGTGAATTGTTGATCTTTCTTGCTGCTGTATTCATCGTCTGCTGAGAGTGATAGATCAGCCACTAAGTTGAGTAGCTCTTGATGAGAGTCACTGGCCATCGCATCATCCAGGCGGCGCTCAAACGCTTCTGCGGAGATGATTCCGTGACTGTAATTCACAATCAGCTTATCGATGACTTCTTCTCTAACCTTTTCAATTGGTCTATCTTCTAATGTGACAGGCATCAGCCGCTCCTTTGGCAATTAGTCGTTATAAAGATGACTAATTAAGCATTTTGTATACCAACTTAACAAATAGCACTTTAATCAGTATGTTACTTAAATGTTACTTAAATGTTGCTGCTTGTCTGAGTTAATATGCTGTGATTAGTTGGCTACTTAGTTAAACATAGCACTAAAAAGTGGTGCTTTTAACTGCGGCTGTTATGGATAAGCATAATGCTACATTGGTGACGAGGTTAGGGTTATTTTAATTGAAGAGCCTGCCAATAATCATATAGAGCCGCGATATTTGATGAACACATTAGTGGCACTGCAGGTTTGAGTTGCTCGTCCGTCCAAAGCCACCATTGCATTTCGAGTAACTGAGATATTTCTATTGCAGAAAATCGGAAACGAATATGTTTAGCTGGGTTAGAGCCCACAATTTCGTATGGCGCAACATCTTTGGTCACGACAGCGCGGCTGGCAATAATAGCGCCATCACCAACATTGACGCCACTCATTATCATGGCTTCACTACCAATCCAAACATCATTACCAATAACGGTATCGCCAGCACGTTCAAAACCATCAATCCCATGGCTAAAGTTTTCATGATCTTGATAGAAAAAGGGAAAGGTACTGATCCAATCGTGTTGATGGCCTTGATTGCCCGCCATCATAAATACAGCTCCGGAGCCTATGGAGCAGTAGCTACCAATAATGAGCTTATCGATGTCAGTTCTATCCGCCATTAAGTAGCGTGCGCAATCATCGAAACTGTGATTATGATAATAGCCAGAATAATAGCTATGCTTACCGACAATAATATTGGGGTTAGTGACTTGCTCTTGCAGTGGTTTACCCACAAATGGGTTTTCGAAATAGTTGTTCAAGTTATAAAACCTTTAGCTCTAATGCAGGCAATATTTAAGTCAGGAATTAGCACTGGGTGACAACACTGGTAATTGTTGGCTCTCCAGAGGTTTGCCAATGGTACTCAAAATAGCAATTTGTTGCTTTTACTTCTGCGCCATTAGGCTTATTTTTCGGCATTATACACATGTGCCACTGGTTGCGAAGAGATCATAGCTGCGATTATTCAGCTTTTGCGGAAATTCGGTTAATCACTTCATGAGCTTCTTTTAAGCTGGCCCCTGTCTCTTGGCGATATAACCGAATAGCGGTTAACTTTTTACCTAAGGTAATCGCCGTTAACACATCTTTAGAGACGTGGATATTTTCATCAAATACAATGCCATTATTCTCTAGTAATGTGTCTATTTTATTCTCTATGATTTTTAATTTTCTATCTGTTTTTTGTATATGGAAAATGTAAAAAATGAGCCCTAAAATAACGATGATTAACAGTGGTTCTTCCATGATCTATCGATTCCTTGTCCTTTGAGGTTTGGTCACGCAGTGTCGTCAAATTGAGCGTTATAAACTCACTTGTTCTGTATAGCACTTTTGATTTACTTAGGGAAGCGGACGGCAATATTGTGTAGCGATTAGATAGACAACATCGTCAAAAATAAACAGCCCTAGTCAAAGTTTTACAACTGAGCGTTACATAGTTAAGTGGATTCATTTAAAGGTAGAGACAAAAATGCCGATAGTGGACAGTCACTATCGGCATGTAATTTAGGCTGGTTCAGCGCTTAGGAATGAGCGCCAATTAAGGTTAACTTTCGCTTTCCAGCCACTCTAGATCTGAGTTAACCCAAGCAAGTGTCAGTTGCGCTAAGGCGATATAGAAATTGCCAGTGTCGACCTTGGCGACTTTTGCTACAAAAGTTGCTAACCAATTAGCGAGATTGTCGCGAATAAACTCAAGCTGCTCTTGGTTGCTGCTATGCATATTGATATGCGCCACATAAGCCAATATTACCGCTAGGTGATCGGCAGGCTCAGGAAACTCACTCTGTACCTGCAGTTGACTCTGTTTTAAAAACTGAGTCATCTGTTGGTGTTGTTCACCAAATAACAGTGGTTCATCAGCCTTATTTGTTGGCTTTTCCGTTGCGGAATTATCGACTAAATATAGGCTGGCGTAAGGTGAGGCACTGTGCTTAGTGCCCACCAAAAATAGACCGCAATAATCGGCAGCAAGCTCCAATAAAGCTTTATCACTATTAAGCTTGGCAAACTCCGCAACAAGCACCTCAACATCAGCTTTAAAGCTAGGTTCAGCGGCAAGTTGTGACCAAAACGCTTGTGCCTGAGTGCTGGTTAACTCATGCAGTGTTTTATGGTCGATCTCCTTGGCAAACAAAGATGAAAGTAACTGGTAAATGGTACTTCTTGCTTGGTTTACTGGGTTCGCTGCTGATCCTGTGCTCATAGTGCTATCTCAACTGGTCCGCTAAATGAACTAACATTGGGTACTTTACCTTGATACTTTTCAAATTCAACCAGGCAGGTATAGGCAGAGCATGCTTGCGCCAGTTTTGATGTACCAATATCTTGGGTTAAAGTATTTGGATCGCCGTAGCTACATAGTGCGCCAATTTCTGCGCCCCCCTCTTTGCTACCGTCTTCGCCAACGGGACCATACCAAGCGCCTTCGTGAATACGAATAACCCCTTTAGGGAAGTTATTTGATACCACTGCACCCGCTAGTAGCTGGCCACGGTCGTTAAACACTCGTACCACGTCACCTGCTTTAATACCGCGTTTTTTAGCGTCATCAGGGTTTAAATAAACCGGTTCGCGACCGTTAACGGTATAGGTTTCACGGAACTGCTCAGATTCACACATCTGTGAATGCAAACGCTTATCTGGGTGGCAAGACTGCATCCATACCGGGAATTTTTCAGAACCAGGCCCACCGTGGCTACGCTCTGATTTTTCCATCCAAGTTGGGTGGCCTGGGCAGTCATCGTAATTATATTGGGCAATCTTACGGCTAAAGATCTCAATCAAGCCTGATGGAGTGCCCAGTGGGTTGATCTCTGGATCATCTCTAAATGCGGCGTGACGTGTCCAAGGCTTACCTTCACCAAAGTGCACGTAACCCTGTTTCCAGAACTGGTCAAACTCAGGCATCTCAAATTTACCCGCGTTAGCATTTTTACAGTCTGTGTATAGCTTGTTTAGCCATTCACGTTCGGTCATGCCGCGAGTGTACTCTTTCTCTTTACCCATAATACGAGCAAAGCGAGTGAAGATTTCAAAGTCAGACAAGCTTTCATAAAGTGGCTCGACCATCTTCTGCATTGCTAAAACACCACGGTTAGCGTAGCTACCATAGACATCAATATCGTTACGCTCAAAGGTTGTGCATGCAGGCAAAACAATGTCAGAGAAACGACAAGTCGCCGTCCAGTTCATGTCGATAGTGACCACACATTCAAGCTTTTGAAATGCTTGCTTCATGCGGTTACGATCTTGATGATGGTTCCAAGGGTTGTTGCCTGAGAACACCATCATTTTAATATCTGGAAAGGTGACCTTGCTGCCGTTTGAGTCAATGGTTTTACCGGGCTCAAGTATCGCGTCTATCCAACGTGCAACTGGTATCGTGTTGCTGGTGCCTTTAAAGTCATTGCTATCAAACAGTGGCTTTTGGTCTTCATCCAAGTTACGCGGGAAAGCGCCCGGCGCTGCTGCACCAGATGATGGCACGCCAATGCTTGAATAATGGTGACCATAGCTTATGCCGCCGCCAGGTAAGCCTATTTGACCTATCATGGTGGCGAGCACGGCTGCCATCCAATAGGGTTGCTCACCATGTTGCTGGCGTTGGATACACCAGCCCATGAGCATTTGGGTGCGGCTCTTTGTCATTACCTTGGCGAGATCTCGAATGATCTCAGCAGAAACGCCGGTGATCTCAGCGGCCCACTCTGGTGTTTTCTCAACGCCATCGGTTTCACCTTGAATATAAGGCAAGAAACGGTCGAAGCCTAAGCTGTAACCTTCAATAAACTTGGTGTCATGAAGGTTCTTTGCCACCATTTCGTGGGCAATACCTAACATTAACGCTACGTCAGTTTGTGGATTAACGTATAACTGCTCACAACCTAAATACTGTTGGGTTTTAGTGACGACAGGATCGATGCTAATAACGCGGATCTCACCTTTTGCCACTTTCTCTTTTAGCTCGGCAAGGTAAGCATAAGACTCATGAGTCTCAGCATTCCAGCCCACTTGCAGGTTCTTGTATGGATCGTTCGACCACAAGATAATTGTCTTAGAGTTCTCAAGAATAAGCGGCCAAGACGTACCTTGGGCATATACCTCTGTAGAGCCTAAGATGTAAGGCAAAATAGTTTGCCCAGCACCAGTAGAGTAGTCGCCGACCTTCTTAACAAAGTTGCCATGCATGCCAACAGCGCGTTGCATATGGCTGGTGCTAGAGTGCAGTTGACCGGTTGCACGCCAACCGGTTTGGCCTGCGTGTAGTCCTGATGGACCATACTTAGTTTGCACTTCATCAAGTGAGTCTTTAAATAGTGACAGTGCTTTATCCCACGTGACACGTACAAAGCGGAAGTCACCACGTTGACTAGTATCACTTTTATGACCTTTCAGTAAAAAGTCTAAACGAACCATTGGGTAACGCACACGAGATGGGTTGTAGACTAAACCCTTAACGCCGTTAATCATGTCAGTCGGATATTTATCACGGTCAAACGGGATGACCTGATCAATTACGCCATTTTTGCGCTTCATCTTGAATGCGCCAAAGTGTGAACCTGTGGTCAACCATCCATCACTGGCTTTTGCGCCTGATGCCGCTAAGGCATTTAATGGTGCTAAAACCGATGAGCTGCTAAGTACAACATATGAGGTGCCGACTAAGCCTTTTAGAAAATCTCTTCTGTTCATAATCTGCAGTCCTATTAGTGAGCCGACTTATTGAAAGTTGATGAATGCTCTTGCAAGTATTTCTGTACTAGCGCTTGAGTATCTTGATCCATGTTGACGAATGCGATCATGCCTTGGAACATACCTGGCCAAGTGTTAGCGTCAAAGTGCGCTTCATCTGGCTGGGTGTGACACACACTGCAGCTGTCGCTATAGGTGCTGCGAGCGTAGTTCCAAAGTGGCTGTAAGTCGCTAAGTAGATAGTCGGTATCAGTCCAAATAACGGCTTCAACGCGCTGCCATTTAAGGCCGGTCATTGGATCTTCTTTCTCTTCGAAAGTTTGAATCACACCCTCTTCAAGCGCCGCATCTTTGGTGAGCTGAGCCGATAAAATGTTTAAACCAAAGTCATAGTAGATCACGCGGCCTGCACCGATTTTCTTTCTCCAGCCGTCGATACCGATTTTGGCGCGATTGCCCTTAAGTTCTAATACTTTCACTTTAGTGGCGATGTTCAAAGTGCCGGCTTCAACGTCTGTTTTTTCATTAAAGTAAACAGGCTTGGTCAGTGCCGTAAAGTAGTTTTGGTCAACCTCTAAACCGTTAACGCCAGAGCCTACTTCTGCAATGAGTTCTGGCGCACGTGCCGTGCCCATATCAGGCAGTTTGTGAGCGATACCTTTGTGGCAATCGATACAGCTTTGATCCAGTTCTGCGGCACGCTTCATCTGTTTTTGCGCGAGCTTAGACATGCTGTCCCACTTCATCGAGTCGTAGTTATGACAGTTTTTACAGGCTAAAGAGTTATCGCGGTCGAATCGCTTCCATTCTCGGCTGGCCATCTCTAGGCGTTTATCTTCGAATTTTTCAGGGGTATTGACGGTTTGCAGTAACCAGCCCCAAACATCGTGAGAAGCTTCGATTTTACGGCCAATTTTCCGGCTCCACTCATGAGGAACGTGACAGTCAGGGCAGGTTGCGCGCACACCTGAGTGATTTGACCAATGCACTGTTTCTTGTAGCTCTTTATACGGCATGCTTTCCATGCTGTGACAGCTAATGCAAAACGCTTCAGTGTTTGTTGCTTCAAGCGCGGTGTTAAAACCACCCCAAAAGATAACTCCCATTAGAAATGCTGACACGCTAACAGTGCCGAGTGTAAGGTATTGTGCTGGTTTGGTTAGTGTGCGCCAGATGTTAAGTAACCATCTCATAATCGCATCCTCGTAATAAGTTTATAAAGTGAAATAGGGGATTAGTGAGCGACAACGCCGCCAAATGCTTGGATCATCCAAATGATGAAACCATAGCTACTCACAAAGGCGATGCTTAGTGCAGGGAATAATATAAAGATGATGAAGCTCAAAGCCTTAAGCTCATCTTTTTTGCTACTCGTGTTTAATTTATTCGGATTTTGATTTGTCATGACCGTTCAGCTCCAGCTCAATCCTTTCTTTGATGAGGCCATTATAGGGAGAGGATATGAACAGCGATGGGGCTTGCAATGAACAGCTTGAGACAAGTTATGAATAAATATGAACAGAATTAGAGATTGGTAATTAAGCAAGTTGTAGTTTTTAAAATCAGTGACTTGTATTGGTTTTGGCTGGAGGCTGGGCGTAATAACATGCTGGGGTCATATCAGCCGTCCATAAGCGCTGCAAACAGCGGCTGATATTTAAAGTAGGATTATTTTGTCATAACATGGTAGCTGATAAATCCAATCCAACTAAGGGTCAATAAGCCCCAAGGCAGATAAGGGCTGGCGGCGCGGTCTTCAATATTTTCTTCAATATGCTCAGACTCTGCAGCTCTCGCCTTAGCGCGAACCTGCTGTTTCTTTTGTTTATCGCGTACCCGAGCCTTGCCTTTTTGCTGCTTTTTATACTCCGCAATACCTTTTTCTATACCTTGAGCAATCAGCTTCGTTTGCTCTTTTGTTTGCCCTGGTTTCTGGGTCGATTTTGCCACTTTCATAGCGTCGTTTTTGGTTTCGTCTGAGATCTGCTGTGCCATATTTTATGAATGCTTAGCTAAGAATAGGCTCACTATAACATGAGCCTATTTATCATTTAGTGACTTATTTTCTCAGCGAGATTAAATCCTGTTTAACTTTTATTTTCTGTCAGAAACTCAAACAAACCCGTTTGCATATTTACATTCCAAAAACGTCCCGCCAACGTCAGTGTTAAGGCGTTGCTGCTAAGCTGCGCGAGTCCATGGCTTTGCCATGCTTCAAAGAGCGGCTGTAACTGTTCTACTAGGTGAGTTTCAAGTTGGTTAAACTGCAATTTACCACTATCTAAACCGCGCTTGAAGATTGCGTCAAGCTTGGCTGATGGGTTAGGCGTAAACATCATTCCTGGTACATTATGAGGCGTAGATAACGTTGCGCCATTGCCAATCGTGCAAGGCTGTTGTTGGGCTTGATGCCACTCGGTCAAACTGCGAGCGTTCATCATAGAATGCCCATGAATACTGCCGCCAGCTCCTGCGCCAAAGGGAAGGATCTCAATGCCACTCTTAGCTAACGAGTTATAAATGCTGCGCTCACGTGCATCGCGGCGCCAGTGACAGCTGGATAGGCGTTGCCATTGATTCGACTCTAGATACTCTGCACCATAAGCATACATCTGTGCGCGGGTTTGGCTGTCAGCTTGAAATTCACTGCTATCGGTACCCAGAATTTTACCTTTATCACTGGCACGATCAATACGGGTACCACCTAGGCCTATAAGTTGATAAAGGTCGACTCCATGTACATCGCTGTCTAAGACTGCTTGTAAATCATGCTGCCAAATTGACAGTGTTTGCCCCGGAAGACCAAAAATAAGATCGACCACAATGCTGGCGCTGTCGTGTTGGCTTAACGTTGATAGCCGCTGCAGCAGTTGTGCTTTGTCATCAAAGCGGCCAGCGGCACGCCTAACTTCGGTATCAAAGCTCTGCACACCGAATGAAAAGCGATTAAAGCCAGCATCCAATGCGCTATGCCATTTGTCATCATCAAAGCCATTGAGACGACCTTCGAGCGTCACCTCGGCATTATCAACCAGTGGGAAGCGGTTTACCGCAGCACCTAGCATTGCAATTTCTGTAGCTTGTATGTCGGTAGGTGTACCACCACCTATGTATACAGTGTCGAACGGTTGGCTCTGAGCAAAAGGGCTACTAGCGGCAACGCTCAATTGCTGACACAGCTGCTGCATATAATCACTTATTCGCTGTGGGTTAGCGCCATTTTCGAAGAAATTACAAAAACTACAACGTTTACGGCAAAAAGGGATATGAATATACAGGGCTCGCTGTTCACTTTCGCTAGGTTGTTGCCACCATTGTTGCCACTGCTCTGGTGTGACATTAGCTGGGCGGCTGCCACTGCGACCAGCGTGTGGTGCACTCTTTACCTTAAAAGCATGTTGCAGTGGTTCAGGGCTTGAGATCCCCGTCATGGATGGCGTCAGAATCATTACTACTCTCAAATACTATAATTAAAATGTATATTTGAATGATAACTATTATCAATTGGTCTTTGGGTGAGATGGATCAAGTTAGCAGCTGTTTGCAATGTAAATATTGAGTCTAATAGGGTGGTATGAGCTATCTCCATCCATGGAAATAGCAAGGCTAAAACGAGGACCAATGCACTCGTCAGTAAGAGTAAGTTGCTTGTCGAGTTGAGAGTTAAAACAGCAGTGGGGTTTGTTGTCCCGGCTCCATCACTACGATGGGATCGTACTTCCACACTTGCCTTATGGTTTCCGGCGTTAAGGCTGCAGCGGGTACACCGTCACTAACAACTTTACCTTGCTCTAATATAATCAACCTATCGGCATAACGGGATGCTTGGTTAAGGTCGTGCAGCACAACCACCACGGCATAATTACTTTCGTGAGCAAGTGACTTTGCCAGTTTTAAAACCCGGTGTTGCTGCGCCAAATCCAGTGCTGATGTTGGTTCATCTAAAAACAAAATTGCCGGCTTATCCGATTGCGCCAGTTGAGTTAATACTCGTGCTAGCTGTACTCGCTGCTTTTCACCTCCAGAGAGCGTCGGGTAACTGCGGTCTTTCAAAGCCGTTAAATCCAATTTATCTAGCTGGTTATCGATGAGTTGCTGACCTTGTAGTTGGGAAAGCGTTAATGGGTATAGCCCCATTTCAACCACTTGGCTGACCTTAAATGGAAACGTTAATGAGGCATGTTGCGGCAAAACAGCAAGAGATTTCGCTAGCTGCTGCCTATCCCAGCTGTCTATGGTTTGTCCGTGAACTTTTATCCGACCAGTTTCCGCTTCAACCTCTTGGCACAAGCTTTTGAGCAGGGTTGATTTCCCTGCGCCATTTGGCCCTAAAAGCGCAGTCACTTCACCTGCCTGTAAAGTTAGATTGATGTCGGTAAGCACAGGTTTATGGCCAATGCGCACTGACAGGTGGTTAACTTCTATTACAGTCGCCTGAGAGTTAGATTGCGATAGAGGTTTAGATTGAGAAAACCTTGTTTGCTTCATACTTATATCAACCTCATCTTCATACTAACCTGCTGCGCTGTTTGAGTAATAAAACAATAAAGAAGGGCGCACCGAGCAGAGCTGTCACTAAACCCACTGGCAGCTCCGATGGGGCAACGATAGCGCGGGCGCCGATATCTGCAAGGGCTAATAACGCGGCGCCGAGCATAGCGCTAAGAGGTAATAGTTGCTTATGATCTGGGCCTACCAGCATGCGAACAAGATGCGGCACCACTAGGCCGATAAAGCCAATAATGCCGGTGGCAGCAACTGATATTCCGACGCCGATAGCGCATAGCACAATCAGTTTCAGTTTCAGTTTGTCGACATCTAGCCCTAGATGTCGAGCTTCGGCCTCTCCAAGTAACAATGCATTCAGTGCTTTGGCGCTGCGGTTAAATTGCCAACTGACGAGCGCAAGCGCAATGAGTGTGAGTATGACGTAATGCCACTGGGCTCCCGCTATCGATCCAAGCTGCCAAAGCGTGAGATCCCTAAGTGCCATGTCGTCAGCCATATAGGTCAGTAACCCAATCCCTGCGCCAGCTAGTGCTGCAACAGCAACTCCCGATAGTAGCAGTAGCACGACTGAAGTCCCCGTTGGACTACTGGCTAGGCGATAGACCACTAATGTGGTGACTAAACCTGCCAAGAAAGCGCTGATTGCAACGGCATATTCACCGCCTTGGGGAAACAGCACGATACAAATAGCGGCGCCAAGTGCTGCGCCGGAGGAGACACCAATTATGCCCGGATCGGCCAGAGGGTTACGAAATAACCCCTGCATAACAGCGCCACATTGCGCTAACACAGCTCCCACTGCTAAGGCGAGCAAGGTACGTGGTAAGCGCACATTATCGATCACTAACTGTTCATGAGGGGCGACATTTCCAAGCTCTATATGTGTTGCCCAATTGATGACGGCACTGAAGCTAGCACTGGGGCTAATTTGCAGTGGACCTATGCTGACAGACATCAGGCTTGTTACGACCAAAGCGGTCAGTAAACAGAGCCAAAGCCAACGAGTATTTTCCATTTAACGATTCCAGAGTTGCTGATTTAGTAACGCTTAACGCTGATAAAATCACTAGCTAGCTTATCAGCTGCTGCGACTGCACTAATCCCTAAGCCACCCAGTAGTGCTTGTGGGTTAAGATTTTGGATCTGTTTGTTTTTTCCCGCTGGAGTGTGTGCCAGTAATGGCATGTTTTTTAGCAATGCATCAACCGGGTTGTCAGTTTCTTTGTCTGAACGGTTTGAGATCAAGATAACGTCAGGGTTCAGTGCCAAGATCCCCTCTTGTGAAACACTTTTATAGCCAGAGAACCCCGCAATATTTTTGCCGCCTGCTAGATTAATTATGATATCTGCAGCTGTGTCATCACCGCCAACACGAGCGGGTCTGTCTGGCTGCAGCAGTAGAAACAACACTTTAGGCGCATCGCCTTGACTGGCTATCTGTTGTTTTTTAGCTTCAATATCTACAAATGATTGCTGCAATTTAGACTTAAGCTTTTTTGCTTGGGGCTCTCTTTGTAACAGCTTACCCATTTGATCTATATTGCTATAAAGCTGAGCTTGGGTGTTGGCACTGGGCAGTTGTACCACGTTAACCTTAGCGGCCGACAATACCTCTAACGTTGCTTTAGGTCCCATGGCATCTGAACCCATCACAATGCTAGGATTAAGCGCCAAAATGCCCTCTGCAGATAGCATTCGGTGATAACCAAGTTTAGCGATATCTTTAGACTCAGTTGGCAGTTGGCTGGTGGAATCAACGGCAACCAACTCGTTGCCAGCATCGAGTGCAAATACTAATTCCGTCATTCCCGCTCCGGCGCTAACAACGCGTGGACTGGTATGCTGATGCTCTCCTTCATGAGCAATAGCGCTGCTGCACAATAGCGCTGATATGCAAAGGCTCGTAGCCATGCGGCGGCTAAAGGGCAGGATAGTCGTTAGATTAAGCATGAAAAACTCCCAAAATTAAACTTGTCATTAAAGCGTGTTCCAACAATTTGGCTCACAGAAATTTGGCTCAGTAACTAAAAGCAACTTGTCTAAGGTGCTGCTTACTTGAGTGCGGTTTATGTATTAAGGCTCCATCAAAATTTGGGTATTGCTGATCTGTTGTCGCTGTAGCAATGCCAGTACATTCATTAAGGGCTGTACAGGGGCATTTTTGTCAGCAGCAACCACTACCTTCACGTCAGGATCAGCATTAAAAATATTGATGAATTCGGCTTCAAACTCATCGAAGTTTTGATATGTGGTGCCGTTAATCGCCCAATGTGGATCGGCGGTGAGAATGTTTATCGCCACATGTTTATCATGAGTCAGAGCGTTTAAGCTTGAGTCAGCTTCTGTCGGCACATCGACTGGCAAGCTAAGTAGCTGGGTATTGGCGGTTAACAGTAAAAACACCAGTACGATAAAGATGATGTCAATGAGTGGAGTTAGATCTAACCCTTGTAAAGCGCTGCTTTGCTCGCTATCACTTGTGATCATCAGCTAGCTCCATTTGGCACTTGGCAGCTTGCTTCTTTGCAAGTTGCCGCTTTACTGCAGAGCTGCGCAGCAGAATCGCTGCCTATACTCAAGGCTTGATCAAAACCTTCTAGCCACAGGTTTAACAGGTTGAGTGCATGGGCGAGTTTATTGCAACGTCTTTCAGCCCAAAGGGTAAACAGGTGAGCTAGGGTAATAGCGGGAACCGCAATAATCAGTCCAGCAGCAGTGGTATTCATCGCAAGGCCTAGGCCAGAAGCCAGTTCCGACGGCGTTACCGGACCGTCGGAAAGCCCGAGTTGATTAAACATTTCGATTAAACCAAGCACTGTGCCTAATAAGCCAAGTAACGGGGTAATGATACCGATGATCTGCAAGACTTTGAGCCCTGACAGTAATCGGCTTTTTTGCTTTACCAGCCACAAGTTGACGATCTCTTCGCGCATCTCACGGCTTTGGTCACTATGGCGTAATAGCAGTGCTGTTCCTTTAGCCAACATGCTGCGGCCTTGACTGATCTCTGCAGTCAATTGCTGACGTTGCTCAGGGGTTGCGCTGCGTGCTTGTTGGCGCAGTTGAGTTAACCAGCCGTCGCGTTTTGGCAGTTCATAAAGCATGAGTGCAAGGCGCTCGAGGATAATCATCAATGCCACAAAAGCACAGATAAAGAGTGGCCATGTAAGATAGCCTAGTTGCTCTGCAAGTTGCTGATATAGCGGTTGAGACACAGATTGCGCTGCTGATTGAGATAAAGCTTGAGACATTTAATTTTCCTATACGATAACCATTTATCGCGTCTTGTTAATGGTGTTATTCGCGTCGTCCCTAAAACGCATTTGTTACTTTTTAGCAGCAGCTAAAAGAGTCTAAATTTCTCTCCTAGAGAAACGTCATTGAAATTTAAAATCAGTGGTTCTGTTTTTCCGATTTAGCACCGTCTCGAATCTTGGTACTAAATACTGGTACTAATTGAGTTGAAACTTAACTGGTACACGCACTGTGTAGGCGTATGCGGTTTGCGGCGATGGAGCTGAAAATTGCCACTTTTCAACAGCATTAAGTGCTGCTTTGTCGAGTAATCGGTAACCAGAACTGTCAATTAAGGTCAGTGATAACTGCTCACCTAATTGGTTGAACATTACCTCTATGGTTGCTGTTCCTTGTAGTCCACGCTTGCGGGCTTTTTTAGGATAATGAGGCTGTGCTGGTGGCGCGGCAAAAGTTGGCTGGCTTAATTGCACAGACTCTTGACTAACACCTTGTTTAGCACTGACTTGGTTTTGATTGTGGGCTATCTCTTTACGGCTATCGTCTACAGCTGCCGCTTTGACGGGCTCTGGAGCTTCAGTTTGTTTGGCAATGGCTTCAGCTTTTGGCTTATGACTTGCGGTTGGTTTTTCAGCTGTGGTCGCTACAGTTTTAGGCTTCGTTTCTACAACAGATTTTGGTTCAGCCGGGGTGGGCTCGACAGCTTTAGCTTTAACGGGTTTTGGTGGCGCAATATCTTTAACTGCCTCTGGTTCAGCAACGTTACTTGCTGGTGCTTGGCTTGCCTGCATAGCAATAGAAAGGTTCACCGCCTGCTGGGTGCCCATTGCTGAGCCTGCATCTAGTTGCAGACTTGGGGCAGTGTTTTGTGAGGCAAGCACTCCACCTTGGATTAACAAAGTGATGCAACCAAAAGCAAAGTATCGTTTAGGAGTCATGGTCGATTGTCTTGTCTAAAATCATTACTGCTGAATACACCTTAAGAAATACATATGCTTAGCCAAGCTTTACAAAACTTACAATTTACATATTTTACAAAAGGTTATATTCAATAGTTTTATCGAATGACACCAAGATACACAAGTCTTAATGAGATCGCAAATGATAATGATTTTCATTTGATCTATATTTTTTTCTCAGGTAAAGTGCCGAAAATAATAGAACGGGTGTCCGATTCTGCGCAATTAAAGGACTAAATGAGTTGTTGTCGCTGCCCCATAAACTTACCTTGAGGATTGAAACATGACCAAGAAGCCGCTCGTAATTGCGATGGCAATGGCTTTTAGCTCCAGCGTATACGCAGAAGATACCCAAAAAGTCACCGAATTCGATGAAGTGGTTGTTTCTGCAACTCGCGTTGCTGAAAAAGTGTCTGAAACCAGCCGCAGTGTTGCTGTTGTGAATGAAGAGCAGTTACAAGAGTTCCAGCCAGCGTCTGTTGCACAAGCGCTTAAAAACGAAGCTAACGTCAACGTATCAAATGGACCTAGAGCTTCATCACAAGGGGTTGAAATTCGAGGCTTAGGTGGCCAACGTGTTTTACAGACCATTGATGGCGCACGTCAAAATACTAATTCTGGTCACCGCGGGACCTATTTTATAGATCCTGAACTTTTGAGCTCTGTTGAAGTGCTACGTGGCCCAGCAAGTAGCCTTTGGGGCAGCGGTGCTATTGGTGGTGTTGTTGCCCAAAACACCAAGTCTGCGAGTGACTTTCTTGAAGATGAAGACACGTTCGGCGGTTATATAAAGCAAGGTTTCGAAAGCAATGGAGATCGCATTAAAACCAGTGGTGCAATCTACGGATTATCTGAAACCGCGAACACAGGCAAAGTAGATTGGCTGATAAATGGTAGTTATTACGACAGTAATAATATTAAAGTGGGTAACGACCAAACCCTTGAAAATAGCGCTTCTGAAGGCACAAGTGGCTTAGCCAAGTTCGGTTGGGAGCCGACCGACGAGCAGCGCTTACAGCTTTCTGCAAGATTTTCAAAAATCGATGAATTAGTTCCTAGTAATCCAACCACCGAAGTGGGAAGCTCTGTACCACTGGTGAAGCGAAAAACTAACGATCAAAACGTAACATTAGATTATAGCTTCAACCCGACGGCAAATAAGTTGCTCGATCTCAATGCCACCTTGTACTGGAATGGTACCGACTATGACGAAGACCGTGTTACAAAAAACCAAGTCGATAGCACTGAATATAATACCCTTGGTTTTAGTATCAACAACAGCTCAGAGTTCGCAAACACGGTACTAACATACGGCGTCGATGGTTACCAAGATACGATTAAAACAGTACGTGACGACAGCGGTCAAGCGGGTCAGCGCCCTGATGATATTGATGGTGAAACCGCGGTTTGGGGAGCATTCACTCGTGCCGATGTTAGCCTCTCTGACAACTGGAAAGTTGATGCCGCCGTACGCTACGACGCCTTTAAAAATACCAGTAACAACTTAAACCAAGAATCTGACGACAGTGCGTTCTCTCCATCTGTAGGCTTGGTATGGACGACAACGGATTGGTTAACCTTGAGCGCTCGCTATGACCAAGCTTTCCGTGCACCAAGTATTGAGGAGATGTACTCAACCGGTACTCATTATTGCATCCCGCCGATCCCTGGTTTCTTACCTGGTGGGCTTTGTAATACCTTTGAAATCAACCCAGATCTAAAAGCCGAGAAAGCGCAAAACAAAGAGATTAAAGCGGATCTTCGTTTTAGCGAGCTTGCAGGTAATGACGAATTAGCAATGACGCTAAGCGTGTTTAGAAATGATGTCGATGATTTCATCGAACAGTCAGTATCAGATCCGCTTATGGGTATTCCCGGCTTTGAGCAAACCACCTCTTGGAATAACGTTGATGAAGCCAAGCTAACCGGTTTTGAGTTCAGTACACGTTACCGTTATGAGCAAACGCGAGTGACCTTAAACTACGGTCAAACAGAGGGCAAAGACAAAACCGAAGGCGACTACCTGACTAACATACCAGCTAAAAAGTTGGGCATCGATCTGTCGCAAGCCATTATGGAAGGTGATATGAAGTTCGGTACGCGTTTCACTTACGTTGCTGAGCAAGACCAGTTACCAGAGGATTACACGAATCAGTATGACTCTTATAAACTTTGGGATGTCTATGTTGCATGGGAACCTGCAATGGGCACATTTGAAGGGCTAAGAGTCGACTTTGCAGTAGAAAATATCGGTGATGAGGAATATCGCCAAACGTGGCAAACCCTGTATGAACAGGGAAGGAATTTCAAATTGTCTGCGCGTTATAGCTTCTAACGAAGCTATCGAATAAGGCCAAGTCAGCAACAATAGGTGACTTGGCCTTTTGTTGTTTTTCTAATTGGAGATATTCCATGTCAGCTACAGTAGAAACCATCCGTCAGCATTTGATTGATAACCCAAGTGCAATGCCTAGTCAAATAGCGGCAGAATTAAACGTGTCAGAGTTTGAAGTGGTGTCAGCACTACCCCGCGAGCAACTGGCGTTGCTTCCCGTCTCTGAAAAAGATGCCTTGCTAACGTCTCTGCCTGAGTGGGGCAACATGACCACTATAGTGTCGGCTTCAGGAAGCATTTTTGAGTTTAAAGGCGCATTCCCTAAAGGAAAGTATGCCCACGGTTATTACAACCTCATCACTAAAGGTGATGGCCTGCATGGTCACTTAAAGCTAGATGACATTAGCGCCATAGCCTTAATCAGCAAGCCGTTTCGCGGTACAGAAAGTCACTCAATTAACTTTTTTGGGCCCGCTGGTGAAGTGGTATTTAAAGTGTATTTAGGTCGCGACAAAAAACGAGTATTACTGCCAGAACAAGTTGCTCGCTTTAAGGCATTAAAAGCTGAGCTACAAACCACTACAGCATAACGCTATATACAAGATTTTAGCGGAACAAACCTAATAGCCACAGCTCGAAAAGCTGAAGTGCTGGTTACAAATTAAAATAAGAGAATAGTGCAATGACGACTGAAAAAGAGCAAAGATTACGAGACAAACTACTACCAGAGATTGAAGAGTTTAAGCATGCTCGTTCAACCCTGCAGCTTGCAACCCAAGATGCTAGTGGTATTCCAAACGCAAGCTATGCACCATTCGCATTAGCCGATGATGGCTTTTACATTTTAGTCAGTGAGCTTGCTCGTCACGGCACTAACCTAAAAGCCTCAAATATCTTGTCGGTGATGCTGGTTGAAGACGAAAATGAATCCAAGAGTGTTTTTGCCCGTAAGCGCTTAACCTTTGATGCCACTGCTGAATTGGTCGAACGTGAAAGCGACACTTTTATAAAAGGGGTGGCGGCACTCTCTGGCCGCTTTGGTGAGATGATTGATAACCTCGCCAGTCTAACCGATTTCAACCTGTTCAAGCTTAACCCCCATCAAGGGCTCTATGTTAAAGGCTTTGGTCAGGCATTTAGCCTATCTGGAGCGGAACTGCTTGATGTCGATTGGAAACGTGATGGTCACCATGGCACACCAAAAGCGGAGCTTGCTGACACGACAGCATCTTAATTGTAAAAATGTAGCAGCTTAAACAAATCAAGCTGTTTGCACTCTTTCACATAATCATTACCCGCTACTTAGCGGGTTTTGTTATTCTACTCTAGTTCACATTTAACTTAGGACACTGCCTTGAGCCAACAAGCATCTTCTGTCTCAACTGGAACATCCGAGACTAATGCGCCTAATAAGGCGCCGCTAGAAACTGCCAGCCTAACCCCACCGGTTAGTCGCCGCGCGGTTTTGCCATGGATTGGTGCTTTTTTAAAACCTTACCGCGCTAAAGTTATTGCGGCGATTATCTTCTTGTTTATCGGCTCTTTAGCTTGGCTTTCACTCGGACAAGGTGTCCGTTTGATGGTTGACGAAGGTTTTTTACAAGACAATGGATCACGTCTTAACGAAATTATTTTATTGGTGGTCGCAATAACGGCCTTGAGTAGCAGCGCGATATTTTGCCGCTTCTATCTGATGACTTGGCTAGGCGAGCGAGTAAGCGCCGATATTCGGCTTAAAGTTTATGATCACCTACTGAAGTTATCGCCGGGATTCTACGCCAAACTTAGAACCGGCGAAGTGATCTCCCGTTTTACGGCTGACTCTACATTGCTGCAATCAGTGGTTGGACAAAGTTTATCTATGGCACTGCGAGCCAGTGTGACCGTGATTGGTGGCATCGTTATGATGGCTATCACCAGTCTTAAGATGACAGGCTTAGTGCTATTGGCGGTTCCTATGGTGCTGGGGCCAATCTTCTTTTTTGGCCGTAAAGTGCGTGACTTATCCCGTAAAAGCCAAGACAAAGTGGGCGACTTGGGTGCTTATGTCGATGAAACCTTACATGAGATCCATACCGTACAAGCCTACTCCCATGAAGATAGAGACCGTGCGCTATTTGGTGAGCGTGTCGAGTCTGTCATGGATGCAGCCAAAGGGCGTATCAAGTATCGCTCTATTCTTATCTCGTTGGTGATGTTCTTAAGTATTCTAGCCATTGCGTTGGTGACTTGGGTGGGCGCCCATGATGTGATGAATGGCAGTATCACTGGTGGTGAGCTATCCGCCTTTATGTTTTATGCGGTGATGGTCGCGGGGTCTGTGGCAACGATCAGTGAAGTCATTGGCGAGATACAGCGAGCTGCAGGTGCGACAGAGAGATTGATCGAACTGGTTGAAACACCGATAGATATTCCGACCGTGGCTGAGCCATTGTCTTTGCCTGAGGTGGTAAAAGGACAACTGGCGTTAAAACAGGTGCGGTTTGCTTACAGTAATATCCGTGAAGGTGGCATAAAACAGCAGGGCGAAGATGAAGTCATCCGTGGACTTAATATTCACATTAAACCGGCTGAGCGAGTTGCCCTAGTCGGTGCCAGCGGCGCAGGCAAGAGTACATTGTTTGAATTACTGCAGCGCTTTTACGTGCTTAACAGCGGTAGCATTGAACTTGACGGCGTTGATATCTCAAAGCTATGTCCGCAAACCCTTAGACAGCAGTATGCATTAGTGCCGCAAGAGTCGGTTATTTTTGCAACCAGTGTGCTCGAAAATGTGCGATACGGGCGACTGGACGCGAGTGAGGCAGAGGTAAAGCAGGCTTGCATTGCTGCTAGAGCCGATGAGTTTATTACTGAATTTAGTGATGGTTACCACACCTACCTTGGTGAGCGCGGTGTGCGATTATCTGGCGGGCAAAAGCAGCGAATAGCCATTGCGCGAGCCATATTAGCGGATAGGCCAATCTTATTGCTCGATGAAGCAACCAGCGCCCTTGATGCCATCAGCGAGCAAAAGGTTAAGCAAGCGCTTGATAGCTTAATGGTTAACAAAACAACGTTAATCATTGCCCATCGTCTATCAACGGTTATAAATGCCGACCGGATCTTGGTGCTGGATAAAGGCCAACTGGTCGCCAGTGGCACCCACAATGAATTAATGCAAAGCAGTGAGCTATATCGTGAATTTGCCAGTTTACAGCTATTGACTGAAGACGTTACCGCGGCAACGAGTTAGCCGTGTCATTGTATGGTTTAAAAAGGGCGAGTTGATTCGCCCTTTTTATATTAAGAGTTAGCAGGTTAGATTGTTAACGAGAAGATTGCTTGGACGATGAGATAGAAACGTAGCTAGAAAGCTAAGTCGCAGGTTAACATTAAACATATTAAGATAAATTTGCGGCCATAGTGAACTATATTCTGGTCGTTAACGTACTGAATCAATGTTGTTTACTACCACTCTCTTGAGGGCTTATCTATGCGATTTTGCTTAGTGTTATCGATGTTGTTTTTGTCAGCTTGTACTAGCCTACCAAAAGGCATAGAGCCGGTTGATGATTTTGAGCTACCTAAGTACCTTGGCACTTGGTATGAGATCGCAAGACTCGACCATAGCTTTGAGCGCGGCATGACTCAAGTGACTGCTAATTACGAGATGCGTGAAGATGGTGGCGTTAAGGTGACTAATCGCGGTTTTAAAACCGACGAGCAAGTGTGGGATAGCGCCGATGGTAAAGCGTTCTTTGTTGATGAGACTAACATTGGCCATTTAAAGGTGTCATTTTTTGGACCATTTTACGGCTCTTATGTGGTGTATGAACTGGATAAAGAGGGTTATCAGTACGCTTTTATCACCAGTTACAACCGCGATTACCTGTGGTTTTTATCTAGAACGCCAGAGGTAACTGAGGAACTTAAACAGCAGTTTACCGAGCAGGCTAAGCAGTTAGGTTTTGCTATGGATGAGATTATTTGGGTTAAACAGTCATAGAACGTTACGGGTAGGTAACTGTTAGCTACTAGCGATTAAAGCTGCGTTTAATTGTGCATCTCTGAATCCTGCACTATGGCCTACGGCCACTAAGGTCGTGGCGCTTCGCTCATACCCGAGGCTGAGATGTTCAAGCTTCGCTTGATAAAGGTCGTGAGCTTCCAGCTCACACTCGGCCAAGAGGGGGGCAACAGCAATCCCTTCTTGGATCACCCCTGCCGCCCCTACGAAGTTACATGCGTTGAGTACAGGCCTCGTACTCCAATAAAAATCGCCTAACAGCTCAAATGGGACATCCATGTCCCCCAGAGCCTGAACCATCATCTGATAGGCAGGATGCCTGAATGTCTTGAAGTGCATGGATGCACGGGAAAGACCATGATGGTTCTACGACAATCTTAAAAGCTAAGAGTTATCTACGTACTTCGGCAACTCCGATGGGGAACTGGTTGTAACTAATCTGCTCTGAATTTGTTATTGGCTTTAGTATCTGCATATTGAAAACTCAAATGTTGCGAGTTTGCGCTTTTATAACCTAGTGTAGATGCGGCTGAGGCCATTGGTTTCCGGGGGGAAATCGCAGATTGACCAGTACCTGCCGCAGGAAATTGGAATCTAAGCATGGTAGAAGTTGAAGTTAATGGGATGCCTTCAAATTTATTGTTAGCTATATCAGTATTTGCATCATGCCTTTGAATTACTTCATAATAGATCTAATACCACCAAGGGACTGAGATATGGATTTATCAGCAGAAAAGCTCGAATTACATTATTACTTTAATGATGCATCACACTCAATGAATGCACTCGTACGAAATCAATGTGAATCGGAGTTTTTAGCCATTGCTATAGAAATAGCTAAAGAGTTAAATTTTGCGGTTGAATTGGAATCAGAAGCATATCGTGAAGGTGGTTTAAAAGAAATTTGGAAAGTAATTGGTAAAAATGGAGTCCAAGTTTCTATACTTATCTCAGTTATTGCAATTGTCAGCTCAAGAGTACCTTTAAACGATCCGGAAATCGATGACTTACAAAAACAAAATTTGCGGTTAAGTATTGAGGAGAAAAAACTTAGAATTAGGAAGCTCAATAAGGAGCTCGAACAAGATCATGTTAATGAAAACACAATTATTAAAGTTGCTGAGGCTTTAGAAACAAACCTAAAAATAGTTACGAGAAAATCGAATTTTTATAAGCAACTTAATCGCTATAATAAGGTTGATAGGATTGGCTTTTCATCTCTTAATTCCAATGACTTTCCAATTACAGATGAACGTATAGTCTTACGTAATAAATTCAGAAACTTCATTATCCAGTCTCATAATCTTACTCCTATAATTGTCGAAGATGCTCTAATTGAAATTGTTGCACCAGTTCTAAAAGAAGGTCGGTTTAAGTGGAAAGGCGTCTACGACAACGAGTCAATTTCTTTCTCAATGAATGATAAAGAATTTAATCTAGATGTTCTTCATGAAGTAATCAGTTTTAAACATGGGACTGCTATTGAGTGTGTATTATTGAACCATCAAAAATTAGATGAAACTGGAGAAATACAAATTACAGGACATTCAGTTTCAACTGTACTACGCAAAATTGATAGCAACGAAAACGTTGAAACTTTGCAAGGTAAGAAGTACAAGTTCAATAAAAAGCAGGTTGATGCTCAGGCAAGTTTATTTAGCTAGCTATCGAGGCTACACAATAACTATTAAGGGAGCCATTGGCTCCCTTTTTGTATTAACCATCAAGCCTCAAAGCCTAATTTAGAATTACTTACGCAGCTCTCTACGTAAGATTTTTCCAACAGTTGATTTTGGCAGGGCGTCGACAAAGGTGATGATCTTAGGGACTTTGTAAGCGGTGAGCTGTTCACGGCAGTAGCTGTCGATGGTTGTCTTGGCTTGCTCGTGATCCATATTGCTGTCACTAAGCACGATAACCGCTTTTACGGCTTCACCGCTGCGCTCATCTTCGACACCGATGACGGCGCATTCAAGCACCGCTTCATGATTTGATAGCACATCTTCGACTTCATTAGGGTAAACGTTAAAGCCTGAGACGATGATCATATCTTTTTTACGGTCGACAATTTTGTGGTAACCATCATTTGTTGCTAAGGCAATATCACCGGTTTTAAAGTAGCCGTCGCTGGTCATCACCTTGGCGGTTTCATCAGGATTATTCCAGTAACCTAACATCACTTGTGGACCAAAGACTGCTAGCTCGCCAGTTTCGCCATTGGGGACCTCTTTATCATCCATATCTAAGATTTTTACGTGAGTGCCAAGTACGGGTTTACCTATAGTACCTAGTTGCTCAAGCCCTGGGGCATTGAGTGAAACTACCGGTGATGTTTCCGATAAGCCGTAACCTTCTGAGATGGTGCAACCTGTAGTTTGCTGCCAAATATTGGCGGCGGCTTGGGTGAGTGCAGTGCCGCCAGAGATGGTGACTTTTAGGTGACTAAAATCCAATGCTTTAAACTCAGGTTGATGGCAGAGGCCAACAAAGAGCGTGTTGAGCCCCGCAAAACCGGTGAATGGATACTGCGCTAGGGTGTTAATTAATCCTGAAATATCACGTGGATTAGGAATAAGTACTGAGCAACCACCGCGTTCATAATAGAGTACCAAATTCACCATAAAAGCGTAGATGTGATACACGGGGAGGGGGGCGACAAATATCTCTTCCCCTTCCACTAAACGATCGCCTAAGCGAGATTTGATTTGCATCGCATTGGCGAGCAGGTTGCCATGGGTCAGCATTGCGCCTTTCGATAAGCCGGTTGTGCCTCCAGTATATTGCAGAGCTGCAAGTTGTTCTGGCACGCTTATTATTGGTGCGTAGTTGAGTTTTTCGCCTGCCGCAAGCACGTCACAAAAGGACACCGTTGCAAATGGCACTTCAGGTTGTGGCTGTGGTGCAATTAAGTCCATCGCATGGGTTGAGATAACTGTTTCTATGCCAGTGTTAGCGACCACTTCGGTTAACGTTGGCAGTAAGTCTGACAACACCACTAAGGCCTTAGCGCCTGAGTCATTGAACTGGTGGATAAGTTCACGCTGAGTGTAGAGTGGGTTAGTGTTCACTAGCACCATACCAGCCTTGATAGCGCCGTAAGCTGCAATTACAAACTGAGTAATGTTAGGCAGTTGAATTGCGACTCTATCACCTTGCACTAGATTAGTTTCTTGCTGCAGATAAGCGGCAAATTGACGTGAGTAGCGGTTAATTTCGTTGAAGGTTGTCTCTTGGCCTAAGCAGGAGTACGCGGCTTTATCACCGTATCTAGCACTAGCAAGCTCTATCAGATCGTTAAGCGATGCGTAGCGTGAAAGGTCTAGTGTTGAGTCTGAATCATATGCCATCGAGAAACCTTAGCTAATTATTATGGATTAGTAAAAATCAAACAGGTGTTTAGATTAGTGCGGTTATCCCTCCAAGGTCAATGCCTAACAGTGAAATAAATTGTTTCAGCAATAATCAAACTAAAGAAGAGTATCGTATTGTTGGGGTTAGAATTTTTACTCTATTTTGTTGCGGGTATAAAAATGAAAGGCAAAGCAAATCGTGCATTACCTTTCATCGTTTGAGATGAGAACAGGAGTTTAAATCGGGCTAAAGAAGCTGGAGTTTTGTGTTACCTGACTATGGCTGTGCTGCTCGGCTACCACAAAGGTAATTTCACTGCGGCTTTTATCAAGTGCATTAAGGTCGGCTAAAACAGTAACGGGGTAATCTAATTGTTCGCCTGCCTCAATTAATACTCGTGATTTGCTTGCAAGTTGGTAACTGTTGTTGCCCGAGACATATATTTGATAATGACGTGCCTGTTGAGTTTTGTTGCGGATTTTTAAGGTAAAACTGTTCTCGATAGCATCGGTAAGCGTTTCACGGTAAAGGGTTTGTCTATCACGAATAACATTAAGCTCAATGGCTGAACGGTTACTGATGTCAAAACCAATCACAGTCAACATGATTAATGCGGCGATACCATAGCCTAGGAACTTATAGGACTCGTAAAAAGGCACGGCTTTATCGACTAGCTCATTTTCGCTGGCGTAGCTGATGAGGTCAGGTTTATAACCGAATTTCTCCATGGTTTGATTGCACGCATCGACGCAGGCGCCACAATTAATGCATTCATACTGTAGGCCATTACGAATATCAATGCCGGTAGGGCAAACATCCACACACAGGTTACAATCTACGCAGTCACCTAAGTCAGTCTGTTGTTTGCGTTTGCGTGGACCACGGCTTTCACCACGGCTGGCATCATAGGTGACTGTCTTGGTATTAGCATCAAACATCACTGACTGAAAGCGTGCGTACGGGCAGCAATGTAGGCACATCTGCTCGCGCATCCAGCCTGCATTTAAGTAGGTACAAATCGCGAAGAACCATACCCAGGTGGCGATCCAAAAGCTGGCGTCGAAAGTAAAAATGTCTAAATACAGTTCTCGAGCAGGAATAAAGTAAGCGATAAAGCCACAGCCGGTAAGTAGAGCTATTGCGCCCCAAGCTAAGTGTTTACTGATGCGCTTGCTCGCCTTTTGTAAGCTCATTGGTGCTTTGTCTAGGGCTGAACGTTTGTTGCTACTGCCCTCTATACGCTCTTCAATCCAAACGAACATAAATGTCCAAGCGGTTTGCGGACATAAGTATCCACACCAGACTCTGCCCCAAAATACCGTGGCAAAAAACAGTAGAAAAGCGGCTGCAATAAATACCCAAGCGAGAATAGTAAAGTCTTGCGGCCATAGAGTAGTGCCAAAAAAGATAAACTGCTGCTCACTAATATTGAACAAGATAGCTTGCCTGCCTTGATAGGAGATAAAAGGCAGTAGGAAAAATAGCGCTACTAGAAGGCTATTCATCCCGGTTCTAATTCGTTGAAAGTATCCTTTTTGCTGGCGAATATGGATCTTGCCATTGGTTTGGCTGTCGATCTGCTTTATAGGAATACGTTGATTTGGTAGTGGGCTGCTCTTAGCCACGCTGCTGTTTTCTACTGTACTGCTGTTACTATTGCTATTTAACATTGGCTTCTCTATAGACACTGACATTGTTCACTCAGGATCTATATAGCAAGCATTAGGCCACATATTAAGTATCTGATTTTTATTGCTTTACACCCATTTGAAATGTGTTTTTGTCACGATATATCGATAAGTGGCGATATATCGTGATCACTAGGCAATATTAGATGGGACGGCTAATACCCAACTTGCTCATTCGAGATCGTAAGGTGCTAGGCGGCATACCGAGTATTGCCGCCGCGCCAGTTGCACCAGAGATCCGCCATTGGCTCTGCTTTAATATCTTTAGTATGTGGGCTTTTTCTATTTCAGCTAATGTTTGCTTAGTCCCGGTGCTGCTTGATGTTTGCATTTGTGATTCAGCGGCTAACTGGCCAAACTCTAGTACCGGACCATTTGATAAAATCATTTCTCTTTCAAGGACATTTTGCAGTTCACGTACATTGCCAGGCCAGCTGTGTTTAATGAGCTTTTGCATGCCGCGTTGGCTCACTTTGCTGATTTTCTTACCGAGTTTTTTGTTAAGTTCTTGAATTAAATGGCTGACGAGTTCGGGAATATCAGATAATCGATTACGCAGTGGCGGTACGATAATTGGAAAGACATTAAGGCGGTAGTAAAGATCCATTCTAAATAATCCCTGTTCGACCCGTTTGAGTAGGTCATGGTGGGTAGCTGTAATCAATCTTATATCCACTTTTATCGTTTGGCTGCTACCTACTCGTTCGAACTCTTGTTCTTGAATTACGCGTAGTAACTTTGACTGGGCTTCAAGAGTGAGTTCTGCCACTTCATCGAGAAATAGGGTGCCATTGTTAGCCAGTTCAAACCGTCCCTTGCGGCGGCTTGTAGCCCCGGTATAAGCGCCTTTTTCATGACCAAACAGTTCACTCTCTAACAGGGCTGATGAGAATGCAGCGCAGTTAACACTCACTAACGGTTTGTCGGCGCGGTTACTTAAGCGGTGCAGGTTACGCGCTACTAACTCTTTACCAGTGCCGTTTTCGCCACTAATGAGCACGGTACTTTCTGTATTTGCCACCAGTTTTATTTGCTGGATTAGTTGCATGATTTGCGGGCTACTGCCTGAGATCCCCACGTCCCCGGTTCTATCTGCAAGTTCTAGTTGCAGGTACTGGTTCTCGAAAGATAACTTTTCTGACAACGCTTGAACCTGCTCCAATGCTTGACGCAAAGAGTGCTCGGTTTGCTTTTGAATGCTGATGTCACGAAATATCGCTACTACCCCCATCATTACACCATCTTTATAGACGGCAGTAGAGGTGTAATGCACTGGAAAGCTTGAGCCATCTTTGCGCCAGAATACTTCGTGGGTTATTTCACGGGCGACACCATCTTTAAGTGTGCTGTAGATAGGGCAATCTTCTTTGGGATAGTGGCTGCCATCACTGTGGCTATGGTGATGGCAGTCATGAATATTTTTCCCTAATAGCTCTTGAGTTTGCCAACCTGTCATTTTTTCTGCGGCAGGGTTGATGAATACCGCATTGCCCTCGAGATCAAAACCATAGATCCCTTCGCTGACGGCATTCAGTATCAGTTGGTTTTCAGGCAGAAAGTCTGCATGCGTGGTTTTTTGTTGCAGATTGATAGCAGTCATAGTCTTCCTGTCGCGATATAAGGTGAGCAATCCAGCACAAGTATAAGCTAAATTGCAAAGTCACGATATAGCGTGACTGCATTGGTTGAGGTAAGTATAAGGCTACTGTTTAAGTGAATATTTGCTGGTTACTGGTTTTTATTAGTTATGAAAAGATAATTGAACAGGGCAGCTAAGCGTTTATTAAGTTAAAATGGTAATCAGTTGAGTTTTTACTGAGTTTTGAGCCTAATTATGGAATACGATTTTTTGCGCAATACAATAACCGGCACTGCATTTGCGCGGTTTAGTATGGATCATGAGGCATTAGGTTTTTGGTTGTCGGAAGAGCTAGGTGATAATGCCGAGAAACATGTTGAGATCTGTCAGCATATTGAAAAATTACAAGCTAGCCATTTAAGTGATTGGCGCCTCGTCGGGAAGGCACTCTCTATTGAGTTAGACCGCGAGCAAGCTAGAATTTTTGCTAATAATATCGCCGAAGGTGACAGTGATGATGTTGAGATGGATGAGTCGATGTCATTTTATGATGGTGAGTCAGAAGCTTTTTGCGGACTAGAAGACTTTTACGATGTATTGATTAATTGGCGTAAATTTTTAGATGAGCGCTAATGATGTCAGTTAAGTATTGAAAAAGGCAGCCTAGGCTGCCTTTTGTTGTTTAGTTTTGGATAGATGATTACTGGTTAAGGTATCTAACGGCCATCTCGGTACGAGATTTTGCGTTTGCTTTACGCAGTAAGTTCTTCACATGTACCTTAACGGTACCTTCACTAATGTGCAGCTGCTCTGCAACGACACGGTTGCTTTGGCCTTCTGCTAGGTGCTGCAGAATTTCAAGCTCTCTTGGTGTTAGATTTTCAATCCATTCCTGTTCGTTGACCGAACTATTTAGCTCCGACAAATACTCTTTGACATTATCGCTAATAATACGATGGCCAAGCATGGCATTTTTCAGCATCTCGAGCAGTAGATCTGGCTCGGTATCCTTTAGCAGATAACCATCAGCACCCGCTCTTACCAATCGAATCACATCTTGCTTAGCGTCAGATACCGTTAAAATGACGATGCGAGAGGTAACTCCCTCTTGCCGCAGAGCATTGAGGGTATCTAAGCCCGTCATCCCTTTCATATTCAAATCAAGTAATACGATATCAGGTTCATTTTCAGCTATTGCTGAAAGCGCATCTAGGCCACTTCCTGCTTCACCAAACAGAGTGAAATCTGAATCTGAAGTAATAAGCTGACAGATCCCACGACGTAATAATGGATGATCGTCAATAACGAGTACTGAATAAGGCTTACCCATTTAAAGGCCTCCTGCTGAGGTAAATTTGTAATTCGAAAAAATATGCATCTTTTTTGCCTTATGTGCCTGTTTTATTTGTCAATAGTTCTATACAGGTTCTTGTTGAGGCGGGAAAGTTAAGCTCACCGTGGCACCACCTTCCTCATTTTGATTAAATTCTACCACACCTGAGAGGCGACTGGCGCGCTCATGCATGATCCCTAAGCCAAAATGTTGGTCTCTCTCTTTAAGCTTTTCGATACCTACGCCATCATCACTGATATCAATAATCACTTTTTCGTCACTGATCTTCTGACAACTAATGTGAATATGTTTTGCTTTGGCATGCTTTACTGCATTAAGCGTCGCTTCTCGGGTGAGTTGCAGGATATGAATATGCTGATGTGCCCCGAGCAACTGTACTGGAAGCTTGTAGTCTAAAGTTATTTCGGCATCAGTTTGGCCGCGGAGCTGCTCTATCATGGCCTCAATAGCATGACCTAAGTTGGGATCCTTTATGGTCAATCTAAAGGTTGATAGCAATTCCCTAAGCTGCACATAGGCAGTATTAACCCCTTCATTTATCTCTTGCAGCTGCTCGGCCGCGCGGGGACTTTTTGAGGTTTTATCTAGTTCTTTAGAAAGCAGGTTAACTTGGATTTTCAAAAAGGATAGCAATTGGCCTAATGAGTCATGCAGTTCCCGAGCGATTACGCCGCGCTCCTCCATCAGTGCTAACTGTTGTCTCTGCTCTCCAGCATTATAGGTGACCATTGAACGAGCAAGCATAATCGCAAAATTGCTATAAAGCGCAGTGGAGAAAGTTTGACTAGAGATAACCTCCAAATAACCCAAGTTATTATGTTCAAACTGCAGCGCAAATTTTTGTGTGGCTTTTGCATCACGAGGCCATTCGCCTTGCGCATCAATAATATATTGGACTTGCTCTTCTTCGACGACCACCAATCTTAAATTGATATCGGGATCATGGCTTTGCAGCTGATTAATTGCATCGGTTAATGTACTAATGTCTAATTTACTTGAATGCAACATCACCACATTATCGTAGAGTAATTTTAATTCGTTGTTAGCACGGGTGAGGGCTATTGTCTTCTCTTGGACTTGTGATTCGAGTCCTTGATAAACACTGGCAAGCTTTTTCACTGTGGTATCGAGTGCGCTGCTTAGTGCACTCAATTCGATATACTCTGTTTTAGGCATATCTACATTAAAATTACCTTGTGAAATTGTATCGGCGGCCTGCATCAATTGTTGCAAAGGTTTAACAACTTTGCGTTTAGCAATTCTTACGGTGACAAAAGCAATCAGTAACATTATTGCCAAACCGGTGATTTGGCTAATGGCGAGTAATTTAAGTTTAAAGGCGGCGTGTTGCTCTGTTTCTAATACAAAAAGATCGATGGTATCGACAAAGTCTTTCAATGCTGCTGCGTATAGCCGAGAGTTTTCCGACTCAATGTAATAGCGCATCACTTGCCACTTATCGATAACGGCCAAATATTTATCTTTAAGATCTTGAGGGGTGTACCAAGTCAGTGATGTTCTAAGGGCTTGAGAGTTAAGAGTGTTCTCGAACTCCGCTATTTTATCTGCAGCGGATTCACTGCCTGAATTGGCATAAAACATGAGCCGATAACTTTGCATTCGTAGTGAGCCTGACGCATTTATCGCCCGAGCATCACCTAAACTATACGAAAGATTAACAATGGCAAAAATGGCGAGTCCACTAGAGAGTAATATCAGGGTTAACATGAATCCCCATATTGCTGATGTAAGTCTGCCTTTTTTCATTCAAAAACTCTCAATTATTGGGTTTATGTGCTATTCGTTTATAGCGGTTCTACATTAGTGGTTGATTGAATACATTAACAAAAACGCAAAAGTGTGAGCAACAACACGTTCACATGTTGATCTAACGCAAGTTTTCCACGGGATACCCCCTAAGGGGTATGTTTTTGTTTTAAATAAGAGTCTAACTTCAACCTTGCAATAGGTGGGGCTATAAATATTATAAAGTAATATGGAGATGAGATGGTGAGAACATTAACTAAAAAGACTTTTGCACTTAGTGCAATGGTCGTTGCTAGCTTACTAGCTGGCAGCACATTCGCAAGTGATAAAACTGAACCTCGTAACGAAGTTTACAAAAATAAGTTCAAGAATCAATATGAGACTTGGCATGACACTTCAGAAAGCAAAGAAATTGTTGATATGCTTGAAGAAGTACCAAGCCTAGTTGTCCTTTGGGCAGGTTATGGTTTTGCTAAAGACTATAACGCTCCTCGTGGTCACATGTACGCTGTTACAGACGTACGTAATACGCTTCGTACTGGCGCACCTACTTCAGCTGAAGATGGTCCAATGCCAATGGCATGTTGGTCTTGTAAGAGCCCAGATGTACCTCGTATGATCGAAGAGCAAGGTGAAGATGGTTACTTCACTGGCAAGTGGTCTAAAGGCGGTCCTGAAATCGTTAACGCACTTGGCTGTGGCGATTGTCACGTAAAAGGTTCTTCTAAGCTACGTATCTCTCGTCCATTCGCTGAACGCGCAATGGAAACACTTGGCACTCCATTTGATAAAGCGTCTAAGAAAGACAAGCAGTCAATGGTATGTGGTCAGTGTCACGTAGAGTACTACTTCGAGAAGACTAAAGATAAGAAAGGCTTTGTTAAATTCCCTTGGGATATGGGCACCACTGTTGAACAGATGGAAGCTTACTATGACAACATGGAGTTCTCTGACTGGACTCACGCTGTTTCTAAAACACCAATGCTTAAAGCACAGCATCCTGGTTATGAAACTTGGCAGTTAGGTGTTCACGGTAAGAACAACGTAAGTTGTACTGACTGTCACATGCCTAAAGTTAAGAGTGACAAAGGCCGTAAGTTTACCGATCACAAAGTGGGTAACCCATTCGATCGCTTTGAAGAAACTTGTGCAACTTGTCACGAGCAAAGCAAAGAGTTCATGGTTAACCTAACTGAAGAACGTAAGCATAAAGTTGCTGACCTTAAAGCTCGCGCTGAAACTCAGTTAGTTAAAGCTCATTTCGAAGCAAAAGCTGCTTGGGATGCGGGTGCAACTGAAGTTGAAATGAAGCCTATCCTTATGGATATTCGTCATTCACAATGGCGCTGGGACTACGCAACTGCATCACACGGTGTTGCTGCTCACGCTGCTGATGAAGCGCTTCGTGTACTAGGTACTGCGGTAGACAAAGCTGCTGATGCTCGCATCAAGCTTGCTCAACTACTCGCTGCTAAAGGTGTTAAGCAACCAATTGCTTACCCTGACACTTCTACCAAAGCTAAAGCTCAAGCAGCTCTAGGTATGGATATGAAGAAGATGAATGCTGATAAAGCTGAATTCAAGAAAACTATGTTACCTAAGTGGGATGCTGAAGCTGAAAAGCGTGAAGCGACTTACAAGTAATAGCTAATATATAGCTAAGTTTTCTCTGCATAGCTCTATTGTAAAAAAGCCCTCATTATGAGTAATGCCGGTCAGTTA
>NZ_JBFRMK010000034.1:1289-23365 GCF_041470405.1 Shewanella sp. 10N.286.45.A1 | reverse complement strand
TTCTAAAGCTGTGCTTGTTATATATTTAGGGAAAAATATTTCTGATTTAGACTCAAGTAATAATCTACTGCTTTTAAATTCTGTAGGTTGTGAAAAACTAACATTTTTAATTATAAACTTACTATCGCCTGATGGCAATAAATTTAAAACTTTAACAAACAAATGACAAATATAAATGTTACTGGAACTATCTAATATTTTTTTCATGTAAAATTTAATTTTATTAATAAGTAACACCTACACTCCTTAGAATCGGCAAGAATATACAACTTGACTTATATTTCAGTCTAATACAGCTTAAACTGCTTCTATCGATACGTTGTAACCTAAATTAGTTATTTATAGAAATGTAATAACTATCTTATCTAGGATCTATTTGTTTGCGTTGCCCACTTTTACCGCAATAATTTTAGGACAGTTCGTGCTGTACTACCGAGTATAAATAGTATCCCTTCCCTTCGCTTGAATATTGTCAACAATTCACTAGTTTAATCTTTACAGTCTAAAGTAATAATTTGGCGAAGGTATTAAGTCATATAAGAAGTGAACAATGCCTATTGCATAAAATCTTCTTATTCAAATTCAAAGTAAACATTCGATAATTAAATAAGCTAAACTTTACTTTCAAGCTGAATAACAATGGTAATTGTACTCAAAGACTAACCTTGTTAAATCTACTCTTAACTAACGTAAACACATCAATAAATGCGTTGATTTTGAGCATCAGACATAGTGAAACATAAACAACAACTCCAAGAATCACTTTTAATGTAAGCTGCAGTAAGGTGTTATCAATTTCGATAAGCGAAACAAAAAAATACATAGTCATAGCAGCAAAAGCGATTGGGATAATTTGTCTCAATTGTTCTTTAGCTCCGAAGCCGAATAATTTTCCAGGATAGTATGCATTTATAAAAAACGAAATAATTACTGCAGATAGTTGAGCAAATGCGACCCCCACTATTCCATAGGGAATAGCTAAAAACAAAAAACCAATGATCATTGGAATTTTAATAACATCAACCTTAAGGAAAAGATCTGATCTACCTTTCGCATTCAATATATTAAGGTTCAAACTGCTAATCGGAGTAATGAGCCTAGCAAATGATAATATAACCAAAACCGGTATCATAGGTTTCCAATTATCCCCCAGGAATAAGAGTACAAACTCTTCAGCTACTGCAGCAAAGCCCACGAAGATAGGAAAGGACAGCATTGATACAACACCCATCAATCTGATATATATTCTGGTAAGCCTTTTGTTATCTTCTTGAATTGATGTCATTATTGGATAGGTAACACCTTGTATTACACTTGTCATTGTAGTAGAAATAACATTAGTGTAAGTATAGCCTTGATGAAAGAAACCGACTTGTGAAGAGTTGAAGTAACGCCCTATCAATATTGTATATAGGTTTTGAACAAATGTAGAAATTAAACCGGCAATAAGGAGGTTTGATCCAAATGAAAATAGGCTTTTGAGAGAACTATAAGAAAAAATCGCTTTTGGGATCCATCGGGATAGTATAATCAACAAAATACTGCTACATAATGCTTTAGAAAGGCTCATTCCTACCAAAGACCAGTAACCGAACTCGTTAATAACCATGTATACTGTAACAACACTAGAAAATACAGTCGATATTGTATTGATGATACTTTGTGTTTTAAAGTCAATTTCAATTATGAACTTTGTCCTTGGCACTATTGCGATAGCATTTACAATTACAATACTAAACAAGACTCTTGAAAGTAAAATCAGGTCTGGTTGATTGAAAAAATGGGCAATCATGGGGGCTGAGACGTACAGTACAGCATAAATTAGACATGACAGAAGTAAATTGACATAAAATACTGTTGATAGGTCTTCTACAGTTACCTTGTTACTTTTTTGAATTAATGCTTGGGAAAAGCCTGAATCAATTACAGATTGAGCAACGGCAAGAAAAACAGCCAACATTGCTACTAGACCAAATGCACTTGGGCTAAGGTTTTTTGAAAGATAGATAAATAGTAAAAATGTCACAACCTGACTTACAATTTTGTCAAGAAGGCTCCAACCTATACCTGTTGCTGTTTTATTTATTAAACTCATAAATTTATATTACTTATATACAAAACTAATATCATATATTTCTAAGCTACGACCAGAATAAATGAAAAATAAGTCTGATTTTCTATTGTAGCTTAGCTAGGATATGTTCTTTTAATTCTTCGTGCATATAGAAGAACATTCTTCCTTCACTTGATTTCTGTTTCTTTGTAGGGCTTTCTATTACATTAAAATTATCATCCATAATATAGCTCAGCGAATTAATTAAACATGCAGAGCGCAAGTGAAGATCAAGAGATTGAAGTAAACCATTATAGATATCACTGTAACTACAAGAAATACCCTCAATCTTACATAATGAAAAAGGAAACTCTTCAGTATAGAATATGTCACCTTCATCAATTTCTGGTGACATATAAAAGCAACTGTAACCAGGTTTCCCTTTAATTAAAAGTGACCAGAACAAACAATCTGCTCTTCGGATCTCTGGAACTAGACCAGGAAGGGTATGAATAAATTTCTTGCCTGGAATTGAGAGGAGTCGACTTTTAATGATACCTCCGCCCGAAAAAACAAATGAGTTACAGTCTGATTTTTCAACAAATTTAAAAACTGTATCTGAATTAATAATATCGTCGCCCACCATTAAAACATCGATTTATTCGGCGTAGTTTTTATACACAAAGTCTTTTTCTATTTTCACTTCGAATCGTTTGTTTATAAGTTCAACAACATTATGCACTTGACTTTCATTCTCACCATTTTTTCTAGATATTATAGACTTCAATTTCTGTATATAATTACTTGCACAGAAATATTTACTATAGTTTTTTCCCTTTTTTAGAAGTAATATCTTTCTTGGTATTAAGCCAGAGTGTTTTAGGTAACTTAAATAAAATTTACCAAGATCATTAGATTCATCAACTATAACTGTTAAATTAATTATGTTCATTTTTTGAAAAAAGCCACTCTTTTACATCCGTTATCAAGTTTGTAATCTCATCACTCAAAGGGATACTTTTAAATGAAGACATTTTCAAAAGGGAGTTCAGGTATTTTAAATCTGATTTTAAAATAGTTAGGTGAAGTAAGTTTAACGCTAATCTATTAGTTGAACGTTCGGATAGAAGTATTTCCGTAGATTTGATTGACAAATCATTTGAGTAATATACATACAAATGTTTAACCACATCAATTTTCTTTAATATACGTTCATAAATAAGCCGATCTGTTTCAGATATACTTCCATCAGTATACTCATAGCATTTAATAAAAACTGGCAGGCTAAAAAAACCTTGCAGATCATCATTTACTTGTAATTCAATTTCATTCTGCGATACTAGGTATTTAACTTTATTGATTAACTCGTTCATTGTCTACCCTAATAAAACTATTCGTAAGCTCTGCCAAAATACTTTCAGTTGGAGATTTCTCAGGTTTGATCCCCATTACAATATTTTCGTCAATTTTTGGCTCCGCACCACTAATGACATTTTCAATGAATTCGAAAATGTCCGAATCATTTTCGGACTTTTTAACTGCGTCAAAACCAATCCTTCCATAGTCATTTAGTTTCGTTCTAATTCTAGAGTTAAGGTATAAACATGGATTACGAGTATATAAATACTCAATAAGAAATGAGGAGCAATCATGTATCATCCCATCTGATTTCTTAAACAACTGAACATAGTCGCCAGTTTCCAACTGACAATTTTCAGTTTTATTCCAAAAATCCCAGTATTTGTTTGTTCTAACCACTCCCCAATCAGGATGCTTATATAAATTATCTTTCAGTAATGGGTGTGGTTTAAAAGCAAACTTAACTTGGGCCTTATACTTGCTTGCGAGCGATTGTAGTAATTCTGCATTATCTAAAAAGGTAGAGTTCGATAGGTCAATACCATTAATATTATGATGTGGCGCAATTATTATATTTTTTCGGCCGTCATTCAACCAAGGACTACTTTCATTGATTGTGTTTGTATAAATTGCTTCTGTCGCAGGGTAACCGACCACGACCACGTTGCTTCCTCTATTAGTAGCATGTTTCAAAGCTATTTTTTTATGTATATTGTTAATTTGAAAAATCTTCCAAACTAAATTTTCCGTTTCACCATCAAAATGCAATTTGTAATTATTGTCAATCTGTTCAAAATATGGAACGTAACATGTTAACTTATATTTCAAGGAAGAAATATAATAATCTTCAGCAGTAATCTTGTGAGGATTGCTGATAAATATAATATCAGAATCCACTATTTCATTTAGAGGTTTCCAGCTACAATCTTGGTATGCTAGCGTAGTTTTATACATTTTCTTTCTAAAAAATTCATATGTCTGTTCAGCCGTTTTCATAACGTCAGATGAAGTTACTCTGGGAATGACGACGATAGATGGGTCATAAAATTTATCTTTAACCATTGCTTGATAAACAAGATCAGTTTTCCAAACGCTCTTATCCATTACAAGAAAAGTTACTTTTATTTTTTCGCCATTTTTTACTTTTTTCTTTATTCTTAATACTTCATTATGATGAGTGTAGCGAGCAATAAAGAGTACAGTTTGCATCTTAATTTTATTAAATTCACTATATATAAAAAGTGCTAGCTTGCTTTTTGCCAGTATCTTTCTAATCATTTTCAAGCCTAAAAAAATTACTCAACTTGTTATCTTTTGCTAAATCTTCGTAAATTTTTAAGTCTTCTACAGAATCGACTTCTAACCATCCGCTCTCAACAAGTGAGGCTTTCACTTTCCAACCGCTATTGATCATCATTTGAATAAAACTGGTCATATACATATTATCGAAATTGTTTCCATCGTATAAAGCATCACGATTTAAATTTTCGTAAAACTCAATAAGCAACGGAATTTTATCAGCTCTAATTTTGATTAACCCTGTGTATTGCCCTTGAATACGATCATAACTTTCAGGTTTTTTTCCTAGTTCTTTGATATAACCCTTCGGGTCTATTAAAAGGGTTTCTGCATCTTCTAATGGGTTATCCAATCGGAGGGACCAAAGTGCTCGCCAATTTGTATCGATCATTAGAGCTAACTCATCATCACAAGCTAGTAAAGCCTGCAGATTTTCTTGATGATATACTATATCGCCATATCCTAAAATCAAGTCCTCTTTACAGTCGCTAATGAAGTCAATTGCTGTAAACAAACTAGTTACCATATTCGTTTGGTCAAAACGTGCATTAAATGAGGTTGCAAAACCTAGAGCTTCAATTTGATCCGAACGATAGCCAGTAGCTATGTGTATATCTTTGATTCCTTCTGAGCGTAATGTCTCAACTTGACGCTGTAAGAGTGATTTACCCATTAAAGGAACTAGACACTTCGGTCTGTCATTAGTAATTGGGCGTAGACGGGTACCTTGACCCGCAGCTAAAATGAGTGCTTTTGTCATAGAAAAATTTTTTCCATTAAGTTCAAATCTAGATCATCGAAATCATATACACGCTCGGGGTGCCACATGATTCCAGCTATTCTTTTGCTTGGATGAATATAAGCTTCAATGTTTCCATCTGAATCTATTGCAATAGATTGAAGCCCTTTCCCTAAACCCATATCAGGGATTGCCCAACTGTGAAAACTGTTCACTTCACTTGGTAATGATATTTTGTTATCAAAAGATAAGATAGAATGTTTAGTTGCGATGTGACCCTCGATCGGAAGCAGCTTACCACCAAAATAATAACTGATGATTTGCATTCCACGACACACACCAAAAATAGGTAATTCATTTTTGACAGCATAATCAATAAGGGATAGTTCGAATTCATCCCTTTCTATTGATATATCGACTGCATTTGAATCTAAGTGACTCAAGCTATTACCACCAGTAAACACCACACCATCTAGCCTAAGATTTTCAACAAGTTGAGGTACTAACTCAGGTTTCAAATTAGGTAACGGTATTGGTAACATATCCAATGTTAATAATAAAGAATACCACTTTTGATCTAACGCATCACGCCTCTCATCGTATCCTTCAATGTAATCTACTCTTTGAGTCAAACCTATACGTTTCATGCAATCACTCGAATTGTTTGTCCAAGGCAATCAAGTTCTACTCGTTTAGCAGTAGTTAGTGAATCGTAAAGTTTTTCTCCAACGCCAATTGCAGCGGGCAACCCAATTTCGGCCGAGCGAATAGCCATATGAGAGTTTGCACCGCCATATTGAGTAATAAGACCTGCAATATCATGTCCAAATAGCCAATCGTAGCCAGGATCAGCTTGCGGTATCATTACTATTCTTCCCGAAAGTTCTTCTATCGAAGCCTTATCTATAGATGTTATATCAGTAAGAACTTTATCAACACCTACAAAATTAGGTAGGGATGAGTGTCTTTCGAAACAATAAAACTGAGTAGCACTGTCAATTAAGGCTGGCAACTCAATTACTTTTGTTAATTGATATTGCTCTTTTCTCGCTTGAATCATTTCTTTTAGTTTTTCATCATATAACATATTTAGCTTTAAGCGCTCTAAATCACTATAAGTTAGAAAAGAAACATCTTCACGTGTTAGCCCTAGTTGAATACCAAGTTGTATACATAAATCCAATGCTCTACTCAGATTGCGTGTAAATTCAAATTTAACTCTTTCTCGCTCTTGAGTTGCTTTAATCAGATACTCTATAAACTCTTTTTCACTAATAGCTGAATTCAACTCAATGAGTAAATCACGAATAGCCGCGAACTCAGCCTCATTAAACTGAAACAATTCATCATGCAAAGTCATTTCCCTTTTCTCTTTAGGAAAAATATACTGCTTTGGGTCCTCCCAATAAGCCTGTGTAGTGACTTCATATGTGCCAGGGCGTAAGTGCCCATATTTATTTACCAATTCATCTTTAGTAATTCGTCCCTTAAGAAAATATGACTTATCTCGTTCAAATTCACCGGCTACGGTTTGAAAACTATTGAGGAAGCGCATTCTTCTAGATTCAGTCAACACACCTTGATTAACAAGACTTTTTAACAGTGTTGTAGCCACAAATCCAGCCCGAGCGGCATGTGAAAATGCTAACGTTCCATAACGCTTACAATCATCAAGTAATGTAAAGATCTTATCAATATTGGAAATTTTAGATGAACAAATCTTCTCACAACGCTCCTCTAAGAGTAGGACAGACTGGATATCAGAGTCTAAACGAGCGAGTGCATTTCTAGTTAGTAGCTTGAGCCCTTTTTCTAGCTCAATAATGTCGAAGTCCGTCACGCCATACGGCATCAGTCGGGCTTTAGCCTTTTCTAAAAAATCTGGAGTCCAAATAGTAAAAGCAATATCAAATTCCACTTTGTCATGATAATGGGGGTTTTCCGATAGTAGTGATAAATACGCACTTACAATCCTCTCTGCGCTTTCAGAGGGCAGGTCTGCCGGGATGAACGAGTTAAAACTTGCTCTAACATCTACATATGGCTGTCCTGAGAAAGAAACAATTAGCGGGTAAGGCCTCACATCACAATAGCCAAACTCTGCACGTTGAACAGCCCAAACATCATTAGTAATCAGATGTTGATATAGGCTAAATGCAAGCGGCTTTGGCTTTGTACTGATAATTTCTGCTGGGTTCCAATCTGGCATGTTCGCAAAAATGGTCTTAGTGCCACGGATAAAAGGAAGATTCCTTTGAAGCTGTTGATATCGTACAACATCGGCTCTAATTGATGATGATATTTTTTCGATATCTAATTCATAGTTGTCATGGTTTACAACCACAGGCCGGACTTGAAAAATATGAACTTTATTTTTTGAATCAACCGCAAACTCAATATCTAATTTATCAAAACTCAATAATGTTTCTAATTCTTGAACAGCGATCAAAACATCTTCTAACTCAGGAGCAATCTGCTTCACAGAGTGAGGCTGAAGCTTACTAACCAACACTGTTCTTAAATCGCTATGCGTGCCTGCTGTCACTGACTCTGTCGATTTAGTGGAATCATCAAAATTAAACCGATAATAAGGCGCTCCTGACTCCAAGGTACAAGTGAATACAACACCAGCTAACGCAACGTCTTGTAAGAATTCTTGCACAAGAACTTGGTCACAACCCACGATAGTAGAACCATAAGAGTCAACTACATCTTGTATAGCCTTTGCCAACTCAGTTTTATTCATGCAAGCTACATTGAGAATACTCTCAAAACCACCTGCATTAGAAGAACGCCAATTATCTTCAGCTTTAGAGCTACTCCGAACCACTAATTTCGTAGAACCAAATTGTGCTTGTATCTTTGAAATAACATAAAAGGGGTCATCAAGCCACTCCTGAGTAGTAAAGCTCTCCTGTCTACCTATATGACTATTTTTCACTACCGACTCTAGTCGAGCTAATGTGTCAGCTTTGGTTCCTAGTATGAAATTGGTAATGTCAGTTGGAGAGTTAAATTCAGCCCAATCACCACTAATATCCTTATAAGTGATACTTAACCCACAGCTCTCAAAAAAACTTATAATATCTCTAAAGTGGTAACCTATTTTATCTTTGTTACCTATTTCTCTTGTTTTTAATATTTCTGAAACGGCTTCTGTCCCAAGATAAACTAAACCAGTAAATTCTACTTCACAATTATCTACCGTTAATGTTTCTGCCTTTGCAATATCTTCACGGCTGCGTGAATTATAACGTTCTCGCCATTGGCTATCAATAACAATGGTTACCTCAGAGCTTTCAGAAATCATTTCATTCACGAACTCTTTTCTAAATAAGGTATCCGTGTAAGAAACAATAACTTTTTTACCTGTGAAAGGGGCATGCAATAAGGTATCTAGCGCAGTAGAATCTTCCCATTCAGGAATAATGCTGAAATTTAATTCTGGGTAAGCTTTAACAACATCTTCAATGTGATAACCACCAAGAAAGTAAGTATTTTTTGATTCAGCAAAATCTTCAAAACTGTGAAGTTGCCAATCCATCGCTTTAGTATTGTTGCCAATATTCTTTAAGGCTGCAGGTTTGTTCCCACTTGCAGGCCGACCTGCTCCAAGAAAATAAAGCTCAAAAGACATAAATATTTAGCCCTAATTACGAATATTATCAATTTCGAATGAGTTCACTGCATTAATAACAGCATTCGTATCATCTACACTCATTACAGGAGAAATGGGTAAACTCAGAACCTGTTCATGAATAATTTCTGTTACTGGCAAAGCCTCATTCAAAAGCTCAGTGTACGCATCTTGTTTATGTGGTGGAATAGGGTAATGGACTAATGTTTGAATACCTTTGTCAGCAAGGTATTTTACTAATAATTCACGACTTTCAGTTTTGATAACAAAAAGATGCCATACGTGTCCATCTGGATCAGTCACTTCTGGCAATATAATACTTGGGTTAGTTATTTCCTTTAAGTATCTATTTGCTATATTCTGCCTTTTCTTTATCTCTGTATTCAGGTGCCTAAGCTTAACTCGTAACATCGCCGCTTGAATTTCATCTAAACGGCTATTAACACCTTTATATTTGTTCTTATATTTTTCATGTGAACCATAATTCCGCAATGCGCTTAATACCTTGACAAGCTCATCATCATCGGTAGTAACAGCCCCCGCATCTCCTAAAGCGCCGAGGTTTTTTCCAGGGTAGAAACTAAATGCACCAGCATCCCCCCAAGTACCAGCTTTTTTGCCATCGAGCATTGCACCATGTGACTGTGCACAGTCTTCTAGTACTAATAGGCCATGCTTTTTGGCTAGTTGCATGATTTCTCGCATCGGTGAAATTTGACCATAGAGGTGAACAGGTAAAATCACTTTAGTTTTAGCAGTAATACTATTAGCGATACCCTCTATTGGAAAATTGAAAGTTGAAGAGTCTGGCTCTACAAGAACAGGAGTAAGCTTGTTCTCGGAAATAGCAAGAATAGAGGCGATATAGGTGTTTGCGGGTACAATGACTTCGTCACCATCTTTTATTTTACCAAGCTCTTTCCATGCACGAAGTGTCAACACTAGGGCATCTAGCCCGTTAGCGACACCGATAGCTTTTTTACTGCCACAGTAATGCGCAAACTCTTGTTCGAATAAATCTAACTCTTCGCCCATAATATACCAACCAGAGTCTATGACTCGGGAACAAGCCTCTTTTAGCTCTTCTTGGTACTGTTGGTTTATAGCTTTTAAATCTAGGAATTGAATCACTTTTTTATCTCTTTTGCAGGATTACCAACAACTGTGGCATGTGCTCGAACATTCTTAGTAACTACAGCACCAGCACCAATCATGGCATATTCACCAATAGTGATACCAGGAAGAATCGTCGCGTTAGCTCCAATTGATGCATTATTTTTTATTATGGTCTGTAAGAATGCTTCAGGATATTCTTTTGAACGAGGAGATTTATCATTCGTAAACGTTACATTGGGTCCAATAAATACAAAGTCTTCGACAGTAATACCATCCCATAATTGAACACCGCTTTTAATCGTAACTTTGTTCCCTATTTGTACGTCATTTTCAATTAAGCAGTGAGAACAAATATTACAGTCATTACCTATAATAGCCTTAGGTAGCACTACACAAAACTGCCAAAAATTTGTACCTTCGCCGACATGAATAGACTGCACGTCTGCTAGCTTATGAATCATGATTTACCATCTCTAAAAATTCGTCATAGTTACGAACATAATCAGACTCATCATAAAATGAATCTGCTAAAACTAGCAATACGCAGTCTTCTGAAAAATCATACATTTCACGCCAAACAAATGATTCAATAAACAGTCCTTGCGCTGGATTATCGAGTAATAACTCTATTTTTTCTTTGCCATTATCTAATAGAAAACGACAAGAACCCTTTAGTACGATAGCTAATTGTTTGAGTTGTTTGTGTGCATGGAAACCACGCTTTACTTGCTCTTTTGTGTCAAAGATATAGTAAGCACGCTTTATGGTAAAAGGAATGTTCTTGTGATCTTCAAGCGAAACTAAAGAGCCTCGTTCATCACCATGACTTTCAAACTGTATTAATTTAATGTCCATTAAATAGCCTCTATGCTTCTCAATTTCTCACCATTTTTGTCTTTGTCAGATAATAAAGGACGCCCATTTAGTGGCCATTTAATTCCTATATCAACATCATCCCATGCGATGCTTACTTCTGATTGAGGGTGATAGTAGTTCGTACATTTATAAACAAATTCAGCTTCGTCACTAGTTACATAGAACCCATGAGCAAAACCTTCAGGAACCCAAAGTTGTCGCTTATTTTCTGCAGAAAGGTATTCACCGACCCACTTCCCAAATGTCGGAGAGCCTTTTCGAATATCAACGACGACATCAAATACCTCCCCTGAAACAACCCTTACTAACTTTCCTTGCGTGTTTTCAGTTTGGTAATGAAGCCCTCGTAATATTCCACTCTTTGACTTTGAGTGATTATCTTGCACAAATGGCATCGGATGCCCTGTCACAAGTTTTTCAAATTGCTTCTGATTCCAAGTTTCCATAAAGAAACCGCGCTCGTCACCAAACACACTTGGTTCGAGAATTTTCACATCAGGAATATTAGTCGTTATCACTTTCATGCTTTTACCCTGTATATGCTTGGATGTTATTCAATGCAGTCTTCCAATCACTAGCGTCAACAGAGAAGGCATTAAAAATTTTTTCAGTGCTTAAACGGGAGTTACTTGGTCGCTTTGCAGGTGTAGGAAATTGTTCTGTCGTAATACTACTCATAAGAGGCTTTTTCTTGATTACACCTTGCACAAGTGCCATATCAAAAATAGTTTCTGCAAACTCGTACCAACTCACATGAGGTAAACCTGAAAAATGATAAACGCCATATTCAATAACATCCTCTTTTTCAATTTTTTTTGCTATTTTAATTAATGCGTTAGCAATATCACCAGCGTATGTTGGCCCACCAAACTGGTCCCCCACAATATTCAATGCATCACGAGTAACGCCTAGTCGTAGCATGGTTTTTACAAAGTTATTGCCATTCTCGCCGAACACCCATGCGGTACGAAGAATTATATGTTTATCGCATACTTGAGCTACAGCGACTTCACCCGCCAGCTTACTTTCACCATAGACACCTTGTGGGTTTGTCGTGTCACTTTCATTATACTCGCCATCTTTATTGCCTTCAAACACATAATCAGTTGAAATATGGAATATGACAGCACCTATATCTTGAGCCGCTTGTGCTAGATATCTTGGCCCTACATGGTTAATAGCATAGGAAAGCTCTACTTCCTCTTCAGCACTATCAACTGCGGTATGAGCTGCTGCATTAATAATATTCGGTTGAAATTCAGCAACCACAACATTAACAGCTTCTTGATTAGTAATATCAAGACCGCCTCTATCGAGTGCTAATACAGTTGCATTAGCATCATTAGCCAGTTTTTCACTAAGACTACAGCCAACTTGGCCATTACATCCTGTAATTAGTACTCGCATTAACTCATGACCTTTTTCTGGTTTTCTGTCACCAAACGAGTTAAATACTGACCATATTCATTTTTCATCATAGGCTTTGCAAGGTTTAATACACTCTCATTCGTCAACCAACTATTACGCCATGCAATTTCTTCCAAACAGGCAACTTTTAAGCCTTGAACATTTTCAATAGTTTGAACAAACGATGAAGCTTCATGAAGGCTTTCATGAGTGCCTGTATCTAACCAAGCGAAACCACGACCTAATAATTCAACATTCAACAAACCATCATTAAGGTACATTTCATTTATAGCCGTAATTTCAAGCTCACCGCGTTGAGAAGGTTTTACCTGTTTTGCCATTTCAACAACACGGTTATCGTAGAAATAAAGCCCCGTAACAGCATAGTTTGACTTTGGTATTTCAGGCTTTTCTTCAATAGATACTGCTTTCATCTCATCATCGAATTCAACCACACCGAAACGCTCAGGGTCTTTAACTTGGTAGCCAAAGACAGTTGCTCCAGATTTACGTGAAGCAGCTTTTTTTAATGTATTTGAAAAAGACTGGCCATAGAAAATGTTATCACCAAGTACCAAACAAACGCTATCATCTCCTATAAACTCTTCACCAATTATAAACGCTTGTGCTAGCCCATCAGGACTTGATTGAATAGCGTAATCGAGATTAATACCAAAGTCAGAGCCATCACCTAATAAACGCTTAAATCCTTCATTATCTTCGGGAGTAGTTATGATTAAAATATCTTTAATGCCCGCCAACATTAATGTAGAGATAGGATAAAACACCATTGGTTTATCATAAATTGGAAGCAGTTGTTTTGATACACCACGGGTTAAAGGGTATAAACGTGTGCCACTACCACCTGCTAATACTATACCTTTCATTTCACTTCTTCCTTTGTAGCCGTTGACTCTACGCCTAAACGTTCACGCTGATAACTGCCATCTTGCACGTGCTGACACCATTCTTGATTACTTAAATACCATTGGATAGTCTTTGTAAGGCCAGTTTCAAACGTCTCTACTGGCGTCCAACCCAATTCATGTTGCATTTTACTTGAATCAATCGCGTAGCGTCTGTCGTGTCCAGGCCTGTCTGTAACATAAGTAATTTGTTCTTTATATGTTGTTTCTTTTGGTACTAAAGAATCTAAAATTGAGCAAATGGTAAGAACAACTTCTAGGTTTTGCTTTTCGTTATGCCCGCCAATGTTGTAGGTTTCGCCGACAACACCTTCAGTCACCACTTTATAAAGTGCTCTAGCGTGGTCTTCAACATATAACCAGTCGCGGATTTGGTCTCCTTTACCGTAAATAGGTAATGGCTTTCCTTCTAATGCATTTAAAATAACTAATGGGATCAGCTTTTCAGGAAAGTGGTATGGACCATAATTATTTGAACAGTTCGTTACGATTGTTGGTAAACCATAGGTTCTTAACCAAGCACGAACAAGATGATCTGAGCTTGCCTTAGATGCAGAGTAAGGACTAGATGGTTCGTATGATGTCGTTTCGGTAAATAGTGGTAAATCGGTTTGACTGTCAAACTCGTCTGGGTGCGGCAAATCGCCGTAGACTTCATCGGTAGATATATGATGGAAACGAAATACTTTCTTGGCACCATCAGTTAATGTGTTCCAATATGCTCTAGTCGCTTCAAGAAGATTGTAAGTACCTACTATATTAGTCTGAATGAAATCGTTAGGGCCTGTGATTGAGCGATCAACGTGAGATTCAGCAGCCAAATGCATAACAGCGTCAGGCTTACATTTTGCGAAAACTCTGTCTAATTCAGCACGGTCACAAATATCAATTTGTTCGAAAGCGTAGCGTTCACTTGACTCAATGCTTGATAACGATTCGAGGTTTCCAGCATAGGTTAATTTATCGACATTGATAACACTATCTTGAGTATTATTGATTATATGACGTACTACCGCTGAGCCGATAAAACCTGCTCCACCAGTGATTAAAATTTTCATTTTTATATTCCCAAGATATATTTTTACTTAAAAAGTTCTATTTAGACGTTGTGAATTGGATAATTACATATCCTAATCTTAGCCTTTAGATTATGGTTGAGACCCTTTTATCCATGTTAAACGGTCGCTCTTATTTTTAATAATCAGCAAGTTTTCTTATTAATCCTAGCCTTGGCTGTTTTATTCTCTCTGTTTTATTGCTGTAACCCATGAGGCTACTAATATGATTTAACAGCTAACAGAGCAAAACTATTTACAGAATAACCCGCTTACAACCATAGTAAATAAAGAAGAGCTTATACCATCGCTAGTAGGTGTTATTAATATAAATAACTAGCTAAATATACTAGTAATCTTTCCTAATGAAATGGCTAATTAAAACAAAAATCACAGCTAACATTCCGCCTAACATCGTACCTAATACACATATTAATGCGCGTTTAGGACCAACTTTTTCTTCAGTTATTAATGCCGGGTCAATTGTTTTAAAAACGTATTCATCGCGAACCTCAGCAAACATAATTGTTTTGGCTTGTTCTTCGATAAGTTTATATAAAATAGAACGAATATCGGCTACATTAGTCATAGCTATTTGCTTATTTAAAAATTCACTGCTGCGATTAGCTTCAGCAACATCGCGCTCTTTCATCACTTTGTTAATATCTTCAACGAGCCATGTTACCCATTGCTGCGCGATAGCAGGAGATAAATGCTCTACAGAAACTGTTACCATGCCAGTATCTTTAGCTGAGTTAACAGAAAAAACTTTACTAAACTCTCTGTACGCTTCTTGCATAGATGGTTCTGGTTTAAAGGGTACTTTAACTTCACGTAACCATTTTTTAGTCTCTTTGTCGTACAACTCAGAGTCATATGTTAGCGAGTTATCACCTAAATTCCATTTTTCTACAGCCATCAGATCCGGCAGAATATTATGTTTTTGAATGAATTGGCTGGCGAATTGACGTGATTTCATCACTTCTATCGCCATTTGGGTTTTATCGACACCACCACCGCCACCTAGGTTTATCCCTGCCATACTGGCTAAACCACCAAATTGCCCTGCAAGTGCGCTTAAGCCACCGCTCTGCTCTTCACTTGCAGGTGCTAATAGCGCTTCAGACTTATAAGTGTTAGGTTGCATAATAGCGAATATTACAGAGCAGATAGCGAAAACTGCAGTAATGGTTATGATTAGCCATTTGCCTTGCCAGATGACCGAGAATAACTCTCGGAGGTCTATTTCGTCGTCTGGCGCTGTTTGTGGGAACTGTGCATCAGTGTAGTTTTGTCGTATGTTTTTAGTCATTATTTTCTTCAGATTCGAGATTCTAGGACGCTTCGCGGATAGATCGCTACGCTGCTATAAGGGCAAGATTCAAAAGCTCTCGCCTGTAAATTAATCAACGTTGTAATCAGCGTTTTCTTCCTCAATCTGTGATTCCTTATTTTTAATTAGAGAACCTATAATTTTGGCTAACTCTTTAGCTTCTTTTATCATATCCATCGAAGACTGCCGATTTAGGTAGCCGATTTCAATTCCAATGTACAGCTGGTAACCAACTCTCCGGGTGAGCCTTTTGCATAATACAAGAAGCGTACTTTCTCTTCGATAGTTTCACGCTCTTCACCTTCAGCAATATTCGAAGGCACCGATAAACCTGAGCGTGTAATTTGATCTTTAAAGCCCCAATTTTTAAGGCCTCAGTGGCTTTATATATTTCTCACGACAATCTTGAGGCTCTTTTCCAAACATCCATTTGTTCGAATCGCATTAGCAACTCCTTAGCTTTAGCAGAGCACTGCGCTTCTAGGTCGTGACTGCGTCACGGCTAGAGCGTCGCTTCGCTCTTTCTAGACTCTATATGATCTAGAGACAAAAAGCTGCTCAACTTTTGCTTTCACCTTTTGATTTTTAACTTTATAGCAGGCCGAAGTCAGCTCTAACAGCGTAGCGTTCTAGCCGTGAGTTGCGAACGTTCTAGCAAGCCAACGGCGTTCTATGTCCGCTTTGCGATCTAGAGATTTGCGACTGTGGCGAATGCGACTGCTGTGTTGTATATGATACTAGTGACTTGAGTCCAGAGCGTTAGGTTATCTTTGTACTCAGTATCAAGTGGCACAATGATAGTGTCTCCCGGTTGTAGATTAGACTCACTACTGAACCACATTGAACGGTTAGGTAACATCACTGAGCCATCCGCTTTAATGATGTAAGTTCTGTCATCATCAGCTCTTTCTCGCGCACCACCAGACATAGCCAAGTACTGGTCAACAGTTTGGCCATCTTTGAATCTATGCGTCGCAGCATGTTGCACTTCCCCCATTACCGCAATAGTTTGCTTAGTGGATGGGATGTAAAGTACGTCTTTATCTTCAAGCTGAAGATCAGCTTGAGTGATACCTATAGAGATAGCAGAGAGATCTACAACTAATCGGCCTACAGCTTGGATAGTCTCCAGATCAATAAGCATCATCTGTGCATCGCTGTAATTTACGACGTTACCGTCTTTCGATACACCACGCGTTGCAATATCACGGCGAAGTTGGTCAGCAAGTTTTTTAATCTCTAATTGCTCTTGTTGACGCACTGACTCACGGACAAAAACGGTTGAAGGTAGGTAAGCATATTCGGTAAAGCCACCCGCACGGGTAAGCACATCACCCAATGTCTCTCCACGGCGAATGTTATAAGTGCCAGGGAATTTCACTTCGCCGCGAATTTCAACTGACTTATTTTCTTGCCAATCAGGCGTAGTCATAACAGTAAGAATATCACGGCCTTTAAGTAGCAAGTTTTGTGAAACATCACCTTGCAGAGCAACATCCAGTGCTATGTTTTTGTGGCTAATTGAAGAACCATCAATAGTTGTATGTGTACTAGTCAATTCTGCACGGGTTGTGTAAGCACCCTCTTCTAGTCCACCAGCTGCAATCACTAGATCTTGAACTCTAGCGTTTACTGCCAGTGGGTAAATGCCAGGGTTATTAACCTTGCCGTTAACCGCAACAGCTTGTACGCCTGTACCCGCACGCCCTTGGCTATTTAGTTTCATTATCACAGGATAAAGCAACTCACCGCGGTTCATTACAGAACTTAGTTTTATCAAGTCGCGGTCTTCAAAAAGGTTCACCAACATTTTGTTGACCTCCCCTTTTATCGCCGTACTTTCATCCTCTTCAGCTTTACTGTTAATCGCAACGCCACCAAGTTCAGCTCGGTCAGCGAATTTCTGTTGATTTAATTGAGAGAAGCCAGCTTTAAAGAGATCGTTACCGATAAGTGAGTCACCAGCTAATGACTGAACCTTTTCAACTCGCTCTTTTACTAACTTATTCAGCTCATAACGATTTTGTGCCATATCGCTAAAGTTAAAGAAGATAACTTTATCTCTAGCTTTAAGCGTCAAGTTTTGCGAAGCAGCAAGTCCATTAATCGCTTTTGATGGCGAAAATTGGTAAACCTGAATGTCACCTTGCTTGTTTATCTCTCTAACAATGACTGCGTACTCTAAATCTGCAGAAACCGTTAAATCACCCCATATGGAAGGAACAAGATCACTAATCTTCTGTCCTTCAAACCATTGGTATTTACCAGGTCGAACAACCGCACCGACAACGGTAAGCGCATCTTCATACTGTGAAGTGGCATTTTTCACTCGAATCACATCTCCTGCCAGTGCTTTAGTGCGTTTTCCGGCATCTGATGTAAGATCGACATTAACAATGGTTCTTAGACTATTTTTGTTAAAGCGCTCTACACTACTGCGCTTTGGATAAGCGCCAGGCTTAACGCCTGCAGCCATTTCGATGACCTGAGCCATGGTTTCGTGTTTTTTAAGCTCATAAATAGCAGGACGTCTGACTTCACCGGTAACACTCACAAGCCCGCCAACCGACGGAATGAACACGACATCACCAGAGCGTAGACGAATATCACCCGATGCGTCACCTCGTAGTAAAAGGTCATACAAGTCCATTGCACCAACTAGCTTACCATTGCGCTTCACTTGAATATTACGCAGTGAACCAATTTCATTGACACCACCAGCAACAAATAATGCTTGAGTGATTGTCGAAAGACTTGAAACCGTATATGACCCTGGTTTATAAGCATCACCAGCAACAAAAATACGGATAGAGCGAAGCTCGCCCATGGTGATATTGGATTCGATACCAATCATCTGCTTTTTAATGCGTTGTGATAATGATGATCTCAACTCGCTAAAACTCAGCCCTGATACATTAATAGGTCCAAGCTCTGGAAACTGAATGACACTTTCGCGGTTGATGACTAAGTCATACTCTTTGTTATCTTTGCCGTAAAGCTGAACTTTGATGTTGTCTCCGGGGCCTACTAGGTATTCACTCGGCACAGGCACGTCGGATACGGGGGCAAAAGTAGTCGGCTCGCCAGCAAACAAATCATAACCAAATCGCTTCAGTTCAGTTTTAGCCGCGTCTTCTTCAAAGGTAAGCTCTTTTTCTTTAATAGGGTTAGGGTTAATTGAGAAGTTCGGATTTTGGTTAGAGTTCGAGACCAAGTTTCCGTTGCGATCATATTCACCACGAGGGTTAACCACTTGTGGGTTTTCTAATTGCTGTTGTGAGCCAGTACTAGCACCTAACATTGATGGATCAATGCCATATTGTTTAGCTAAGCGCTGCTGCTCAGTCGCTGGCAAATTTTTAAACTGCTCTATCATCTGCGGAGACGGGGTTACCGCATGCGCTTGCCCGCATAATAGGAGTAATGCTGTTCCACTAGCCATGATGAATTTTTTAGTCTTATTAAGCACCAGTTATCTCCAAGAGAGGTTGAAATTAGTTAAATAAGTTTTCTAGGTCCAGGGCAAATAAAAAGAATTAAGCCAAGGTTATAAAAGCTGACGGCATAAATGCCGACCTACATTTAGAATAAGTTTCTAATTTTTTTTGGAAAAACAAGCCTAAGCAAACACCTTTTAGGCCTTAGGACAAGCAATAAGTAAAAAGCGGTTGTTTTAGACGCTTCTTGCTAGGCTACTGTGCGCTAAACGCCCTAACACCTGGGTTCTACTAATTTACAGACACGCTACCGCCCATGGATTACGGCTTCCAAATTGCCCTTCCGACTGACGGAAAATTCACTTTATCTGATAATAGGAACATCTAACTCGTGATTTACATTAAGAGCAAGTCCAATGACTGCCGCTTAGTTAACAATAGAACAACAACTGAGTATTTGATATTCCAAATGATTATTAAGCGCGAGATTATACATCAGCAAAGTGGTTAGAACAGTAACTCTGTAATATTCTTTCCACAAATGCTTAAAAAAAAAACACTGCTTTACTTTTATTATGATAGTCAAGAAGCCTTATGGCCAGAAAACCATAACCTCATCATTAAGGAGCAATCCAAAACTTAACAAAAGTATTACTTTGTAGTGAATATCTACTATTTAAGTATATTTACAGTACTCATTTAACTTAAACCAGAGCATAGCTGGCTAAGCCACAAAAAATACTAGCTTTGACAACTGGAGCTGAAGCTATGGCGAATGTCGTACATCTAGAATGGTTTTTAGACTACAAAAATAAATCTCAGCCAGCGAGCTTAACGCTAGAACGTTCTACAGAAACCCGTTGTTGTTTGCCCATGATATCGAATAGAACATAACAACGCTTCTCGCCATTTTTCTCCTGAAAAATACCTTCAAGCTCCGCAAATGGTCCTTCAACAAATTTAACTTTATCTCCGGATTGCACCGGTGGAACCTCTTCATTAGTACTCGTTTCCGGCAACAATTCACTTATCCACTTATGCTCGCGCGCTTTGATTGCACTGATCACAGCTTCATCTATTGGCGTCATTAACTCTTTACAGCCTACAATGCGAATAACTCCACGTGTATTGTGTACGCGAGAAACGCTGGTGACTTGAGGGTCAAAATGGATAAAAAGGTAACTTGGAAATAGAGATACACGTCGGACAGTAACCTTGCCGTTATGCTTTTTCTCTTCGGGATAGGTTGGAATATAGGTTTCAATCTCTTGAAGAGCCAAGTTTTGTTGTGCCCGAGCTTCTCCGCGGGGCTTACAATATAACAAATACCAAGCTTTCATTAAAAATAACTCCAATCATCAAAATCAAAATAGTGACATCCTTTCACGGCATTGCATTTTACCAAAAATCAAACAAGGAACCAATGCAAATTTAAATCGTTCTCCATACTTGGCTGGCAATTATACAGATGATGAAGCGCTGGACTTTATAGTGTTCATTTAGTCAGCAATCGCTCCCTTAAAATTGACTTAAGCCACCTTAAAAGGGTATATAAGGTAGGCTTTATCGCATTTGGCGCTATTTTTAGCTTCAAATAATAAAAATTAGAATATAAGCCCATAACAGAGCGACCAAAACCGCTACATACACACATTGAAAATAACATTTTAATGTGTATATTCAGCAGATTTGGTACGTGACAATTTATAAAAATATATTTCTGTGGTGTTTATTGACTCACAGGCAATCACAAGCTGAAGGTGGAAGAACAAATGAGCGGAGTAAAACCCCAGGGGACGATGCTTGGGCATCCGAAGGGATTGTTCCTGTTGTTTACAACAGAGCTATGGGAACGGTTTAGTTATTATGCAATGCGCGCCATCTTGGTGTTATATCTTGTAGATAAAGTACAAACGGAAGGTGGGCATGGTTTAGGCTGGACTCAGGGTGATGCAATATCGCTCTACGGTACTTTTACAGGCCTTGTTTATTTAACCCCGCTTATTGGTGGCTGGTTGGCTGATGCTTACTTAGGTCAACGTAAAGCAATTATGATTGGTGGCGCGTTAATGGCTGCAGGTCAATTCATCCTAGCACTACCACATAGCTGGATCCCAGGTTCTGAAACCATGGTGTTTTACATTGGTCTTGGCACGCTAATTGTTGGTAATGGTCTATTTAAGCCAAACATCTCAACCATGGTTGGTGACTTGTATGAAGAGGGTGACCACCGTCGTGACGGCGCGTTCACTATCTTCTATATGGGTATTAACGTTGGTGCATTCCTCTCAGGTATTATCGTAGGCTCAGTTGTTGCCGCTTATGATGGTAACTTCCAAATGGGCTTCTTGTGTGCAGGTATCGGTATGGTACTTTCACTTATCATCCAGTTCATATTCGCACAAAAGCTTTTAGGTGATATTGGACGCTACCCAGCTGCCAAGCTCGAAAAAGAGAAGAGTGAAGCGGCTGGTGATGTTCGTAAAGAACCGCTAACAAAAATTGAACGTGATCGCATTAAAGTGATTATGATCATGGGTCTGTTTACTATCATCTTCTGGGCTGGTTTTGAACAAGCCGGTGGCTTGATGAACTTGTTCACTAACGACTTTACTGACCGTATGATTGGTGGTTGGGAAGTTCCAACTACTTGGTTCCAGTCACTTAACGCAATGTTCATTGTAATTTTTGCGCCTGTAATAGCTTCTATCTGGATCCGTTTAGGAAAGAATGAGCCTAACTCTCCGGTGAAGTTTGCTTTAGGTCTTGTGCTTTTAGGTATTGGTTTCCTATTCATGATTGGTGCTGTTTTAGAGATGGGCGGCGACGCTGATGCTAA
>NZ_JBFRMK010000034.1:0-524 GCF_041470405.1 Shewanella sp. 10N.286.45.A1 | reverse complement strand
GCGGCGACGCTGATGCTAAATCAAGCATGTGGTGGTTAGTAGGTGCATACTTCTTCCATACCATGGGTGAACTTTGTTTATCTCCTATTGGTCTTTCGATGGTTACTAAGTTGGCTCCATTGCGTATCGCATCATTAATGATGGGTGCATGGTTCCTATTCGTTGCTATCGCTAACAAAGTTGGTGGCGTAGTCGGTTCGTTTATTGGACATGGCGGCGAAAAAGAGGAGCAACTTGCTAACGCAATGGCAATCTTCGCAGGTATCGCAATCACTTCAGCTATTTCAGGTGTGATCCTGTACTTCATGGCAGACAAGCTTGTTGATTGGATGCACGGCGCTGAAGGCCATGCAGAAACTGAAGAAGAAGCTCTTGAGCAAGAGATTGCTGTTACTGCAGAGCATGAAGGGATAAAACAGTAAATTCTAGATTCTTCTAGAGTGGAGTATAAGTGCCTCGTAGTAATACGAGGCATTTTTGTATCGATGACATTAAAAGAGCGCGCCCTTATACCAATTGCATTA
>NZ_JBFRMK010000033.1:0-14924 GCF_041470405.1 Shewanella sp. 10N.286.45.A1 | reverse complement strand
TTTTACGGCTCATCTCGATGCCGTATTGCTCAGGCCATCTATCGATTTACGCATATCAGTGACACCACAGATCATGGTGACATTGAGTCGGTGCTGTTACCAAACATATCGCTCTCCAGTTATTTTGAAGAGCGATGATGAATTATCAGCTATTGAATATGAAGGTGGGGTTTACCGGACGCTTACTCAAGAAGAGTCAACTAAACTCAGTACCGTTGGAAAACAAAAACGGTGTATGATGAATACATCAATGCTGGAGGCTGTGTTGAGTGCAGGTTTTAACGGTGTGGTTAAAAACTAGTCACTCATGCGGTCACCCTGCAGCTGTCCGGTTGTGCTTGACCAGAATACTCTTGCAAGGCTAGCAATTACAGGGCTAACAAATACTTCAATGCTGGCATTCAGAAGATATTTTTTAAGCATACATAAGGCTGCCCATTTTGTTACAAAGTCACCAATTTTATCGGTTCGGACAAATAAGATTCTTTTCATATTTTGCTCATATCTAGTTAAACATATTTACTACTTTTCATAAAAGGCTAAATGAGTTACCAGCTTTATAGGTTTGCTTTACATTAATATTAGGGATGGCTAATTATTCATTTCTAAATATTGTTTATAAATACTGTCGACACTGATATCTGCCACATACCCTTTGCCCATAGTTGCATACATAACATGAGCTGTTTTTGATTGTGGCGGTGACCAATAGGGTTTTTTAGTCCGCATCATAGCCAGTAGGGGGCGGTTAGCGGCGTAAGCAAAATGTAAAATTGCGGTATCAACCGTGATGACGAAATCAGAGGACGCGATAAGCGATGGCAATTCAAAAAAGTGATTTTGTACTGTAAATACCGCTACAGCGAGCTGTGTTTTTGTTTTAAAGCTATCAGTTGCCGCTAAGACTTCGTCGTAGTTTTCTTTAGTGACATTAATAATAAATCGTTGGGAGTTATCAGTTGTAGCTATTTTTTGTATAAGTTCAAATAGTTGCTCTAGGTGCCAGTCTTTTTTGATATTTGTTGATAAATGGTTCAGGAAAATTAACTTGCCTTGGGTATAAGGTTCTGAAAATTGAGATCTTAACCACTTTTGCGTGATTGGTGCTACAGAGCTCGGAATATTCAACTCTGGGGTAAAGTTATTTTTGTTGATGGATATACCACAAATATCGTGTATCACAGCATGAAATCTATCGGTGATATGGTGGTTTTTTGGTAGTGACTGAGGATCGAGAGTGTATACTTTATCGCTTCCTTTAAGTAACCACCAATTCAATAAACCATTGTATAAAGGTGAGGTAATACTTGAAACAATAAAGCCCTTTGGTGCAATGCATCGGGCAATTTTTGAAAATTGGCTCGCTCGACCTGCAGGAGAGTGGCAAATAACAATATCATATTGCTGTTGTTTGGCTGTTAATATTTGCTGATCGCGAGCGACTACCGAATCAGTACAACCATAACTATCATTAAAGCTTGATTCAGCGGCTATCCATTGTTGCAATATTTTACTGCGTGATATACGCCAGCTATCTTGATTACAGCGATTATCATCAAGCCATATATCAATTTCAATATGAGGGTAGGTCGCTTTTAAAGCAATTAAAAATGTTTTTAGATACAGAAAATCTCCTAATGCGAAAGGAGATATAAATAAAAGTCGTTGGCAGTTTTTAAGTTGCTCGCTTGAAATAATGGCCATAAAAAATCTGTCTTTCCGTAATAATTTTAATATCAGAGGTTCGCTTGTAAATAGTCCACAATACGAACTGAAGCTAAGCCGTCTGTAGGGCCAACGTGCTCTTTAGTGTATTGTAGACGATTTTCTTTATACTCTTGCGATTCGTTCAGTTGTTGAGGTATTGCTTCTATTAAGGCTGAATAACTATTGGCGTGTAAACCTATACCGCTGTATAGCACGTTGTCTTTGCCGAAGCGTTTTTCAAATCTGAATTTAAAAATACCTCGATAAGTCCATTTTAATTTAAAAAAGTTACATACAATGACTGGTTTGTTTAGCGCTGCAAACTCAAACAAAGTGCTTGAAGCTTCACTGAGCAGGATGTCAGCATTTTTCATAAAAGGCAGTAACGAAATATCTTGCTCGTTGGCAACATATACATTATTAAAATGAGCCCATTTCTTTAATTTTGTGCGTTGTTTTTTATATTTTGCACGTGTAATAGTTAATGAGTGAGGCTTAATTAGCACATTATACTGACTAAAGTCTTCAGGCCAATTATCAGGAAAACATTCCAATGAACTGGGGTTAAAAGTTGGTGCGTAAAGTATCGTCTGCTTGCTAGGGTCCAATCCTAAGCTAGCTAAGTCTAACCCTGCTTCTTCATTATTGTACATTGGATCTAGCTTGGAAAAGCCAACCTGTACAAAATTATCATTAGGGTATAGCTGTTTGATTGTGGCTAATCTTAATGACCCTTCTATAAACCTTACTGTCATAGGTGTACATGATTTATGATAATAGGAAGGTTTAGGGCCGACACCATGGCCTAATTGAGCTGTTTTTGAGTAAACATGAATGTCGTCTAAATGTTCAAATTTGTTACCAAAAAGTATCCAGTCCGGTTTTAATTTCAGGTAAGTATCTCTGGCATCAGATTCGCTGTTGACCCAAATCGGTTCAGCATCAACTTGTGCCAAGACCTTTTCAAGGGCTGCATGATCATTTTTATTGCTATAGCATATTAATTTAACTTGATGATTATTGATCCTTAGTTGCTGAATAATTGGGGTGTACTGAGGAAGATAGTACATATTAAGCGTGTCAAAAAGAACGAGCATAACAACCTCTTAATCGTTGATTATTCAGGCGCTAATAAAGCAAGGTAAGTAAGCTGCTAAGTATAGCAATAAGTGGCTATTAGGGTATAGGGTGAATGGACTGCTGAGAGTTATTCCATTAAAATGAGCTGAATATTTGCTTATTAATAGTCAGAATTATGCCGCTATCAACACTTCGAAAATTTGGTTACCCTGAAAGCCTTATTAAATCATACGAACATTGGCACTTATTACTCCGCCCCGAACAACCTACACTGGGCTCTATGGTGCTGGTATGCAAAGAAGGCGTACATAGATATTCTGGTATCTCTGAAGAAGCTGCAATTGAACAGAAAAAAATCATTGATGATATTGAAGGGGTGATGAAAGACCGCTTTGACTGTAATAAACTGAATTATTTAATGTTGATGATGGTAGATCCTGCGGTTCACTATCACGTTATCCCTAGATATGAATACCCTGTTGAGTTTTGTAATCAAGAATTTAATGATGAGAAGTGGCCAGCTGCGCCAAGTCTTGTTGATGATCTTAGTTTATCGCTAATTTTGAAAGATGAATTACTTAAGACTTTGATTAATGATTTCACCTCAATTGAGTGTGAAGTTAGTGTGTCAGCATCTAAAATGTATCGTAGAATGTACACTTCTGGTTGCTTTGATATTTTCCACCAAGGGCATTTAAATATTCTCAAAAGCACCAAAGCAATGTGCGATTACTTAATCGTTGGTGTATCGACAGATGAGTTGATTATTAAATCTAAGGGCCGTCCGCCAATTATTCCGTTTGAAGAGCGTGTGTCTATTTTAGAATCGAACAGATATGTAGATGAGGTGATACCTCAAGTTGACAAGGATAAGCAAAAAGTAGTTGATTTATATAGTATTGATGCTATTTCTGTCGGATCAGATTGGAAAGGGAAGTACCCGGAAGTTAGTTGTGAAATGGTGTACTTTGATTACACTCCAAATGTAAGTTCGACGGTGCTGAAGCAGAAGTTGAACCTAACAACTAAGTAGTTATTTGAGCTATTTAGTTTAGGCTGGCATTGAGACCGCTTTCGGTTAACAAACTAAGGAACTCCCTTACCATTCTCTATTTCAAATTGATAATAGAAAGGGAGTTGATCAAATGGATCTAAGTTTCAATAACCTAAATTACTCACCAATAAAATGTTGTGTCGCTAACCAAGATAAATACTCGGGTACTGCTTGCTCAACAGTCTTAAACTTAGCGCTGTAACCAGCAGCCCGTAACTTTGTGAGATCTGCTTGGGTGTAGCTTTGATATGCACCCTTTAGTTTATCCGGGAATGGGATGTATTCTATGCTGCCCTTGCCATGGTGATCGATAACAGCATTTGCTACGTCATTGAAACTCTGTGCTTGCCCTGTTCCGCAATTAAATATTCCCGAAACTTCAGGGTTCTGCCATAGCCATAAGTTAACTTTAACAACATCTTCAACGTATACAAAATCACGTAGTTGTTGGCCATTTTCATAACCGTCGACACCCTCAAATAAGCGGCAGATCCCATTTGCATTGAGCTGGTTATTGAAATGGAAAGCGACACTTGCCATGCCGCCTTTGTGCTGCTCTCTTGGGCCATAGACATTGAAATATCTTAGACCGGCAACTTGGCAGTTCGGCTTTTGTTGACGTACATATTGGTCAAACAAGAATTTAGAGTAAGCATAAACATTAAGTGGCTTTTCTAAGTCTCTTTGCTCGATAAATTTCTCGCTACCGCCATAGACTGAAGCTGAGCTAGCATAGATATACTGGCATTTCGTTCTATCACAAAACTGCAGCAGCGTTTTTGAGTATTCATAGTTATTGCTCATCATGAATTTGCCATCCCACTCGGTGGTGGATGAGCATGCTCCTTGATGGAAAATAACTTCAATCTTGCCGTCGAATTCACCTGCTATTATCTGCTCAAGAAATTGATCTTTATCGAGATAATCAGCGATCTCACAATCTGCGAGATTGAACATTTTTGTACCGTCGGTTAAATCATCCACAGCAATAATGTCATTACGACCCATATCGTTTAGAGCTTTGACCAAATTGCTGCCGATAAATCCTGCTGCACCTGTGACTACTATCATATTTGCTTCCACTTTTAGGGCGGTATTGTTCACAATACCTTAAAAGGACACACTTACTTTGTGTAGTAAGTATTTAAAAATTCTGCGATGGTTTTAGCTGTATGATCAATATCAACTAAACTCATGTCGCGACCAGTTCGTTTACTCTCTGGTGGTGTAAATGCCAAGCGTTTATGTTGTTCGCTCAACGTCTGCCAGCGCACTTTTGGTTGAGATTTTCTGCCAGCATAAAATCCAACTGTTGGTACGTTATGCAGCCCCGCAATATGCAGAGGACCCGTTGAGCCGGCCATAAACATATCTGCATGGCAAAATCGGTCAGATCTTTTAGTGGTTTGGCAAGGGTAATATTAACGCCTTGCTTGCTAACTTCATCATATATATCTTTTGCTAAACTTGCTTCTTCACCGCTAAACGTTAGCACAAACCTGCATTTATGCTGTGTTGATTGGTCAACTTGGGTGATGAGCTTAATAAAGTCTTTTGTCGGCAAACTACCTGAGGAGCCCCCGGTACCTGGGTGAACAAAAATCAACTTTTCATCATTTTGTTTGCCGTAATATTGTTGCCAATGCTCGCGTTCTGTAGTGACATCCCAATATCTTTTGGGCAGTGCTGGGATAGCCATATTATGGGCAGTTAAAAAGGCTTCAATTAACATGCAACCGCCACGCCAGCAACCTTCACCAACCTTGTATTGTGCATCAGTGCGATTTTTATAAAAGTACTGATACCAGTTATGTTTAGGCGCTAATACATAGGGAATATTTAGATTACGAATGATTTTATATATACGGAATTGAGAATTAGAAACCAATGCAGCATCGTATTGACGAGCGTCGATCTCTTTACGTATTGCTAGATCGTCACCGCTATCGACAATAACATGATCAACATAAGGGCAAGCGAGCGTAAAACTCTTTAGTACTGGCGTTACAAATACTTCAATACTGGTATCTGGCATTGCGTTTTTGAGTAAGCTCAAGGCAGGCCAAAGCAGTAAAAAGTCACCAATATTATCATGTCTAAAAACTAGAATTCTCTTCATTTATCATTTCGCGCTACTGGGTTAACTTGTTCTGCGGTATTCAGTATTTCTAATACAGATGGCTTTAGGGTTAAATTAATCTGACTCTAACCGCCTATTATATCAGTTTTAGTCGTAAGAGGGCTGTTCGGAGTGGTGTTTTGTGCGGCTATGCCACAAAAGAAAAAAGCGCCCCAGCTAGAAAGTTAGATAGATAAAGTAACAGCCCGAACTAAAATTAGGTACAATTACTAACTAATATTTTGTAAAAGTAATGAGTGTTATGAAAGATTCTCTGCCAGCATTTGAAAAAGCTAAAGTTCTTGTGGTCGGTGATGTGATGCTTGACCGCTATTGGACGGGGCCGACTGGACGTATTTCGCCAGAAGCGCCAGTGCCTGTTGTGCGGATTAACCAATTAGAAGATCGTCCTGGTGGAGCGGCAAACGTAGCACTGAATATTGCAACCTTGGGCGGGCAAGCCTCTTTAGCGGGTATTGTTGGTGAAGATGAAACTGCAGCAGCGTTAACGACGGGCATTCAAGCGTTAGGTGTTGAGCCTAAATGGCATGTGGTTGCAGATAAACCGACGATTACTAAACTGCGGGTGATGTCGCGTAGCCAACAGCTCATTCGTTTAGATTTCGAAGAACCTTACCTACAAGCAGATAGCCAGGCCTTGTTAGATAGCGCCGCAAATTCTTTGGCTGATGTTGATGTGGTTATTTTATCTGATTATGCCAAAGGTGCTCTGATCGAGCCGCTAGCGTTTATTCAGCAAGCTAAGTCTCAAGGGGTCAAAGTGTTAGTCGATCCAAAGGGGAGTGATTTTTCTAAATATCGAGGCGCCACACTGCTTACCCCAAACCTGCATGAATTTGAGTTAGTAGCAGGAACGGTTACCAGTGAAGCTGACTTAGTTGAAAAAGCGCATAAATTACTTGAAGAGTTTGATTTAGAAGCGCTGTTAGTCACTCGTTCTGAGCAGGGAATGACGTTGATTACGGCTGAAAATAAAGAGCTTCATATTCCTACCGTTGCTCGCGAAGTACATGATGTCACAGGCGCAGGGGATACGGTTATTTCTGCACTAGCGACGTCATTGGCCGCAGGAAGTACTATGGCTGAAGCGTGTGCAATTGCTAATACAGCTGCAGGTATTGTGGTTGCTAAGCTTGGGACTTCGACGGTAAGTCGCATTGAGCTTATTGAATCATTGACTGATGCTCATCATAGCGAGACTGGCTTTGGTGTTGTGACTGAAGATCAGCTAATGTACGCACTTGAGCAAACGAGATTGCGCGGTGAGCGCGTGGTGATGACCAACGGCTGCTTTGATATTTTGCATGCTGGTCATGTGAGCTACTTGCAAGAAGCACAAGCACAAGGCGACAGGTTGATTGTTGCAGTTAATGATGATGAGTCTGTCAGACGTTTAAAGGGAGATGGTCGCCCGGTGAATCCTGTGGGTCGTCGTATGGCCGTGTTAGCTGGCCTTGCATCAGTGGACTGGGTACTTCCGTTTAGTGAAGACACGCCGCAACGAGTGATTGCTCGTTTATTACCTGACTTACTGGTTAAGGGTGGCGACTATAAGATTGAAGATATTGCTGGTGGTAAAGAAGTTATTGCTGCTGGTGGATTAGTTAAGATATTGTGTTTTGAAGATGGTATTTCGACTACCAAAATAATCGAAAATATCATGGCTAACCAATAGCTTGATATAATTAGAGGGCTGGCTGTTTTGCTTTTTGCAAGATAGCTCGCCCTTTAAGTTAGACTGAAGATTAATTATCAGTAAGCTTGCCACTCTTCCTCGTGTGAGTTGTCTTTAAACTATAATGTCTAATTAGCTCCTCTCTCAAAAGTAAAGAATCTATGAACCGCACTAAAAAAATCACCAAAAAACACATGGGCAAGGTTAAAAAAGCCAATGCGAAACTCAATACTACTAATAAGCCTAAGTACGTTTCTAAAGCGGAAAGAGAACGTTTAGCAACGTTAGAAGCGCAAGAGGGCGTATCAATAGTCGCGGAATAGATTGATTAATGTGCAACTCGGTAACTTTATTACAATCTATAGTCATAATTCGGACGCAGCTAATATTAATTGCCCTAATAGATATGCCAGAATAGCCGGCTAATTTTTGCTTTAGCGTTGTAAGCTAAAGCCGAAGTAACGGATAGGAGTGTTATGAATACCGTATATTCAATCGGAGAGCTGGAATCATTTTTAGTGGCGATTCTTGTGCTATTTATTGGGCATAGTGTAAATCGTCATGTTGGCTTCTTTAAAAAGTACAATATCCCAGAGCCTATCATAGGCGGGTTAGTCGTCGCAGCCATCACCACCTTGCTACATTTTCAGAATATTACCCTTAAGTTTTCTTTGCCGATGCAAAATACCTTAATGCTAATGTTTTTTAGTACGGTAGGTTTGGCTGCAAGCTACAAACTGTTAGTCAAAGGCGGCAAGAAGGTGTTTATATTCCTTGGTATCGCTTCCGTTTACATTATTATTCAAAATGCTGTTGGTGTAAGTTTAGCGACGGCTTTGGGGCTAGAACCCTTAATGGGGTTGGTAGCAGGTTCTATTACGCTATCTGGTGGCCATGGTACCGGCGCTGCTTGGTCGCAGACCTTTGCTGAAAACTACGGCATGAGTACGTTAGAGTTTGCGATGGCAGCGGCAACATTTGGTTTAGTGATGGGCGGCATTATAGGTGGCCCCGTCGCGCAAAGACTTATTGATAAACATAAGCTTGAATCATCTTATGGTATAGGTGGCAATCACCATAAAGATCACCCCGATCTGGTGACCTATGATCAATTAGAAGAAGATCGAGTGACCGCTAAGAGCGTGATGGAAACGCTATTTATCCTGCTGCTTTGTGTGGCTGGTGCACGCTGGATTGAGCATCTGGTGTCGGTATTTAATATTAGCTGGATGAAAATGCCAGATTTTGTTTATGCACTATTTCTTGGTGTAGTCATTACCAATCTTACCGAATTGACTAGGGGTTATAAGACCAATAGTGAATGTGTCGATATACTTGGTACCGTGTCTTTGTCGCTGTTTCTAGCGATGGCGTTAATGAGCTTGAAACTGTGGGAAATTTTTGATCTTGCTATACCGCTATTGATTATTCTGTTAGTTCAAACTGCTGTACTTGGCTTTTTTGCATACTTCGTAACATTCAAATTGATGGGCTCAAATTATGACGCCGCGGTTATTGCTGGTGGTCATTGTGGTTTTGGCATGGGGGCAACCCCCACCGCAGTGATGAATATGGGGGCACTAGTTTCTCGAAATGGTCCTTCACCACAAGCCTTTATGGTGGTGCCGATTGTGGGGGCTTTCTTTATCGATATCGTTAACCTGATAGTGCTGCAGGGTTACATTGGCTTTATATTGTAATGGATTAACGGATCAGCAAAATGGCGGCGAGAGTGATAAAGACTCCGCCGCTAGTGCGATCAAACCAATGTAGTTTATTACTCGATTTTAGTGTCGGCGCAAGCACATTTGCCATGCAGGCATAGATCATCACAAAACTAAAATCGACTACAGCCCAGGTGAGCGCCAGAATTGCTAATTGTGGACCTTGGGGAGCGGTGATATCGATAAACTGTGGAAACAGAGCTGCAAAAAACAGTAGATCTTTAGGATTGCTAATTCCCACTAAAAAAGCTTGTTTAAACAATTGATAAGGTTGGCCTGTTCCCTTAGTACGCTCTAGCTTTAATCCTTGTCCGTCAGCTTTAGTAAGCAGTAACTTAACGCCAAGAAATAACAAATAGGCTCCGCCACACCATTTCAATATAGTGAATCCATATTCAGTAGCATTTAATAGGGCGCCTAAGCCTGCAGCTGATGCCATCATTAGAATCAATGCTGAAGTTACGCTGCCAAAAGCGGTCGCGACACTACGGCTTTTACCGTAATGAATACCATGGCCCATCGACAAAACAGCCATAGTGCCAGGAGAGATGGCAATCAGTAGAATGGCGAAGAGGTACAGCAGCCAAGTATCAATGCTCATAATATTTTATACAATGCCTAAAAACTGGCTGCACTATAACGGGCTATTTAGCTTTAAGCAATTAAGCTCATAGGGATTGATATTAACCTTTAAAGTCGGGAATGACTTTGGGGTGGCGACCTTTAATAGAGCGGTAAAACTCGATGATATGCTCCATGTCCTGTTGGATGTCATCTGTGGTCTGCATGCCTTCTGGGATAACGACTGTTTTATTAGCAAAATCGAGCCCAACAGTAATGATTGGTACCTGAGCTTTGCTGGCGATATGATAAAATCCTGTTTTCCAGCGAGTAACTGGGCTGCGAGTGCCCTCTGGTGCAAGTGCCAAACTAAAGTGAGAGTTAGATTTAAATAGGTCAACGACAGCATCTACTAGGTTGTTATTTTTAGATCTATCTACTGGCGTGCCGCCGATAGCGCGGAAGAACCAGCCCCACGGTGCAATGAAAAGTTGATGTTTACCTAAAAAGTTAATTTTTGCGCCTAGTGCGCCACGAGCAATAACACCAATGATAAAATCCCAGTTACTGGTGTGTGGGCCTACGATGGCAACATATTGATGATCGGTTGGCAGTGTGCCAGCTATTTTCCAGCCGCTAAGTTTTAGCAAACCTTTGCAAAATGATTGAAACATATAATTAAAACCGCCCAGCTATTTTTATAAGTATTACTGTTTTCTGTGACTTTTACCAATGAGTCTGCATAATTGGTAACAAGATCTTAGATGTTTTATTGGGTATAGTACACGCAATCACCTGAGTGTGGAGAGAGCCATGTTTAAAAAAGGAATTAGCGTTTTACTGTTATGTGCAGCATTCGGTGCAAATGCAGTACCTACCGATGATATTGCAAGCATATTGGAGCAGCAAGAAGCCGCATGGAACCGCGGTGATCTTGATGCTTATATGCAAGGGTATTGGAACAGCGAGCAGATGCGTTTTGTCTCCAATGGCAAGTTCCGCTATGGCTGGGAAGAAACACTGGCTGCTTACAAAAAGCATTACCCAGACAAGGCGACCTTAGGCCACCTAACATTTACGATTAAAGAGACTAAGATGCTCAGCAACTACGCTGCAATCGTGGTTGGACGATGGTCTCTTGAGCGTGCTAAAGATAATCCAAATGGCGTGTTTACTTTGTTGGTGGAGAAGATCGATGATCGTTGGGTGATCACTCATGACCATAGCTCAGATTAGGCTATATATGCTGTGCCCATACTCTTTGGCTGAATGGTAAAGTCGTCACGACCGAGGTTTCTGCCCTTGCCGTCATAACGCACCTCTGAAAAGTGCACTTTTCCTTGATTATCTTTCATTATTATAGTGGTTGAGCGGGTGCCGTATTCTTGGTGCTGTATGTAGATTGAGGATAAGTGCCGCTCCCATTCTAAACTAACTCCAGTCTGTGGTAGCTCATCATCAGGGGCTTGTGTGCCATCGGTCATGATTGCCAGTAAGGCTTCGACACTAGGTTTCTTGTTGGTCGTAATATGGGATTCGATTGCTTGACTCCCCCGCGCCATCTTTGGCCAAATATCATCAAGGGCGCCATTACTGATTGAATGAAATCCAGGGCTCAATTGCGAGTACAGCCTTAGTCGACTGTCGAAACAGAAAAGCGCTTTTTCATCACCAAAGAGCAAGTTGAATGGGTTATAGAAAGGGCTATATCGCTGCAACCATGCTTCATCTAATCCGCCGCTAGATAGAGCTTTTATGGCTAGCTCGCCGCGACTTTTCATATCGGACTGGATCAGTTCTGGGTCACGGATATTGGTTAGCCCGGCAACAGAACCTTGTTGGTTGACACCAAGCCAAGTTCCGCCAGCTTCAAGATCTTTGCCTGCAAGTAGTTGGTTACTATCATCCCAAAAATGAGCGGCCTCTGTAGGGCGGTGATGAAACTCATCTCGATTGGCGCAAATAATCAGTGGGTATTCAGCGTGTGCTTTTAAAGCGACAAATAGAATGCACATAAGCCAAGTCCAAATAGAGTGATAAATACAGACTAATACTCATTAGTAGGAAAAGCTATTAAGCGGTTAGCAATTTAATGGTTGTGGAGGCGTTTATATGTGCGACTTCGCTCAATATTGATGCTGATAGTAAATGGCTGCTCTGTGTTGTATACCCTAATGGTGGTGGTCATGAGCATGATCGTGAGTATGTGGTTTGGCTTTGTGTAGCATTAAGCGGCTCATGAACTTACGTGGTCCGAGGCGCAGTAGGCTGGCAGCAAACAGAATGGCAACAACCCAAAGGCTTACCGTGTTAAGCAAGTTGGGTAAGTGTTCAAGCGCTTGCCATTGCGGATGAATCCACTCGATAACAGCTAAGAGTGCCAATAGTAGCAGTAAAAGTACCGCTCTTTGTGGCCAGTTCATCAGTTTTAACTGTGCAAAATTAATAATGGGAGCTGCAATCAATGGCAGCATTATAGCTGTTGTTGTCCAGCCGCTATAGGCTAGTGAGAGTGACAGCACGGCAGCGCCAAGGTTGCAAAAGCGCATTGGTAAAAAGACTAACAGCAACACTGCAACCTGAACGATAGGGCTAGATAAAGGTACTGCAGGGTGACCGATTAGGTTAGCTAAAATGAGGCTCAATACAATCCAAGGAGCGCTTCTATCCACTAGGTGGGCAAAACCAAAACGGATGGCTGAACTTGGTAGCGAATCATGTGGGTCAGTTGGCTCGACTTTACTCATGGTCAGCAGTGTACCTATCAAAAGTACGGCAACGGCTTGAATCAGTGCAAAAGTAGGCCCGAGCAACAGGCCGGTGATGATGATAGCTTCTGGACCTAATAACCGCTGCAGCCAGCGTTGGCCTAGCGAGCTATTTTGTGGCGATAAGCCAAAGTGAAACCTAAGACTGGCAACAGCATAACTAAGCAGTAGGATGGGGGCGATAGTCAGCATCCAGTCTAATAGGTGTTCAGTTGAGTGGCTATGGTCATGGCCGCCAGAATCCATCATCAATAGTAAAAACAACAAGCCGATGCCGAGTAAGCTGCCAATACCGGCTTGATACTCAAATTGACCTTGCTTATCAGTGTTGGGGTGACCATGGGGCTGATGTAACACAACATGTAAAATTGAGCCCGTGACAAAGGCCTGCAGATAAACTGTATTTTCAAGACTTAAGTGAGATAGCAGTTGCTCGCCGGCAAAATAACCGACGCCGGTTAATAGCATCATCCCAGCTAAAACGACCATTGCCCAGCGGCTACCGACTTGCGGTTTCAATAACCACCAAATTGCGACACCTACGGGTAATCGGTGCAGAATAATACCGAGTGCGAGCAACGGTGAATTACCATCTTGCTGGGCTAAAATCATCGCCCCACCATCGGTGAGCGTGTGCAGTAGCAAGCCGCTAATGCCGAGGATAAGGGTTAAATTGTGGGTCACTTCTGAGTAGCGATGAAATAAGCGCTCGCTGAGGGTCGGGCCCCAGATCCCAATAATCACAAACACAATCGCTAGAAATCCACCATGTTCAAGTAACTCTGGCAAAATATGGATCAGCACCAAGCCGCCCAGAGAAACGAAAATAAATCCGTCTAGGCCCTTTTGTAACCCTGTCCCCGATGAGAGAAATCGGTAAAACAAAGGCCCTAATAGTAGTGCGATACAGCTAGCTAAGAGATACAGCATGGAGATTCCAATTCAAACCGCGAGACCGAAAAAAGCGACATAGTATACCAGTGTTAAGGTTAATTGGCAGAGCGATAAGCTGAATTTACATTGATATCTTGCTACTGATAAATTCATGTTAATTGTGAGCGGATTAGGAGCAAGTGCAAATATTTTATAACTTTTTGTTAGCTTTGTTGTAAAACATAATAGAATATTCACTTAACTCAAGTAACTAGGCATCTTTTCATCTATGGATACTTTCTCTGCCGCCGTCATGCTGTTTCTAATTATGGACCCCTTAGGTAACTTGCCTATTTTCGCCTCTATACTACGTCATATAGAGCCGAAAAAGCGTCGTCGGGTATTGATCCGCGAACTTTTATTTGCGTTAGTCATCATGCTGCTATTTCTGTTTGCTGGTGAAGCCATACTTAACTTTCTGAACCTGCGCTCAGAGTCTGTCAGTATTGCTGGCGGTATCATACTGTTTTTAATCGCGATACGGATGATTTTCCCGCAACCTGGTGGCGTTGTTGGTTTAGCAGCAGGAGAAGAACCTTTCATTGTGCCGATGGCAATCCCTCTGATGGCGGGGCCATCAGTACTTGCTGCGCTTATCTTACTGGCTCACACCGACGGTACTCGTATGATGGACTGGACAGTCGCTCTGCTTGCTGCATGGGGATTGAGTGCTGTTATTTTGCTGTTTTATAAAGTCTTTACTAAAGTATTAGGTGAGAAAGGGCTAACAGCTGTTGAGCGCTTAATGGGCATGGTACTGGTGATGATTTCGGTGCAGATGTTCCTAGATGGCGTAGCAAGCTACATGAAAGCACTATAACAGCTAAACCAGAGTGATTGATGTGGTCATAGGCCATTTCAATCACCCGCGATCAAATTAGCCCAAGATACAAATGTTGCAGAACAATTATTAGACTGCAATACTCTGAATATAATATTCAAAAATAACAATAATTATGCTTACTTGTCTGTTTCTTTGTGCTGCTAGTCTGACTTCAATCGATTCCACCGACTATCATAATTTGCTGCCCTATCAAGGTGTGCCAACTTCAATGGAACAAAGAGATAGTAATAAAAACCTCAGCATAGACTCAGTATATGTTGATCAAGGTGCTTGGCATGGCTTTCATCTACCTAATACTGCTGATTACTACGGCAGCTTTACTGGTCCGCTATTCATTGTTCAAGAATATAGTTTATACCAATTGCATTAAAAGTTTGACCATTCAGCGGGAATTCAAAACGCTGTAGGCAAGTAGTGGAATTTGAGCTAATCGTTATT